>JADGHP010000076.1 GCA_019683855.1 Thermoleophilia bacterium | reverse complement strand
CGACCGGATCGAGCTGGAGCCGGTCCGCGAGGCGGTCACCGCCGCCCTCGAGGCGCGGATCCCGGAAGCGTAGCCCGGCGGCGCCTCGTCAGGCGACGATGTGCGAAAGCGCGACGTCGCCGAACTCGCGCGCAGCGCAGACGGGGCAGTAGACGCCGACGGTCGGCGGCTCCCCGTCGACGCCGCCGCCGACGTAGGCGCGCCAGCCGTCCGCGGTCCCCTCCGCCCGGACGCCGCACTCGAGGCAGCGAATCGTCGACTCGGGCGATGTGTCGTGCGTCACTGCCGTCATGCCTCTCCCTCCGTTCTCGACGACGCCGGTGACCCTGGGGTGCAGTAATGCAGCGTCCCGCGCCGAAGGCAACGTGCCGTCCACAACTTCTTGCGCCCGTCCACAGAAACGTCTCGCTATCCACACGTCGCGGCCGCGAGCCTGGGGACGATGCATCGGGCGGACGCGAGCCCGACGGCGACGCGCCCGCCGACCGGCGCTCGCGCGTCAGCGGGCTCAAACCTGAGGTTTCGCCTCGCGCTCACGGAACACTTAGATTCGAATGCGACAATCGCGGCGCAACCGACCGGGAGGTGTTCCGTGACCGTGCAGGACGACCGCCCGCCGCTCTCTCCCGCCGACGCGGCCACGCGACTCGAGCGGGCGCTCTTCGAGATCCGGCGCGTGATCGCGGGGCAGGACGCGATGCTGGAGCGGGTGCTCGTCTGCCTGCTGGCGCAGGGGCATCTGCTGATCGAAGGCGTCCCTGGGCTGGCGAAGACGCTCACGATCAAGACGACCGCGGGCGTCCTCGGCGGCTCGTTCGCGCGCATCCAGTTCACGCCCGACCTCGTCCCCGCCGACCTCGTCGGGACGCGCGTCTACCGGCCCGACGAGGGCCGCTTCGACACCGAGCTCGGCCCCGTCTTCTGCAACTTCCTGCTGGCCGACGAGATCAACCGCGCGCCCGCCAAGGTGCAGTCGGCGCTGCTCGAGGTGATGCAGGAACGGCACGTGACCATCGGGCACACGACCTATCCGGTGCCGGAGCCGTTCCTCGTCATGGCCACCCAGAATCCGATCGAGTCGGAAGGGACGTATCCCCTCCCAGAGGCGCAGGTCGACCGCTTCATGCTCAAGGTCCTGATCGGCTATCCCGAGCACGACGAGGAGCTGACGATCGTGCAGCGGCAGCTCGTGCCGCCGCCCGAGCTGCGCGAGGTGCTCTCGCTCGACGAGCTGCGCGCGCTGCAGGCCGCGGTCGCGGACGTCTACGTCGACCCGGCGCTCGTCACGTACGCGGTCGCGCTCGCCACGGCGACCCGCGACCTGGCGGCGGCCGGACTGCCCGACCTCGCCGGCTACGTCGAGTACGGCGCGAGCCCGCGCGGGCCGATCGCGGTGACGCAGGCGGCGCGCGCGCTCGCCCTTCTCCGCGGGCGCGACTACACCACCGCGAAGGACATCCAGGCGCTCGCGAAGGACGCCCTCCGGCACCGGCTCGTGCTGAGCTACCAGGCCCTCGCCGAGAACGTGAGCGCCGACGCGATCCTCGATCGCGTGCTGGCGAGCGTTCCGGTGCCCGAGGTGAGCCCGGCACGGCCCGCGTTGCAATGAGCGCCGTGCGCGCGCTCGGGCCGCCGATCCCCGAGCGGCCGGGGCCGGGCGACCTGCCGCTCGCCCTTTTGCGCGCGCTCCAGATCCAGGTGGCGCGTCGCATCGAGGGCATGCTGGCCGGCGAGTACCGCTCGTCCCGCCTGGGCGACGGCGCCGAGCTGGCGCAGGTGCGGCCGTACGTGCCGGGAGACGACGTGCGCCTGATCGAGTGGAACGTGACCGCGCGGACCGGGACGCCGCACGTGCGCGTGAATCTCGCCGAGCGGGTCCTGGTGAGCTGGCTCGTGCTCGACACCTCGCCTTCGATGCAGTTCGGCACCGCCGACCGCCGCAAGGCCGACGTCGCCGCGGGCGTCGCGCTCGCGCTCGGGCACCTGGCGACGCGCCGGGGCAACCGGCTCGGCCTGCTCACCTTCGGCGACCGGCGACCGCGGACGCTGCCGCCCGCACAGGGCCGGCGCGGGCTCGTCGGCCTGCTCGCCGCGCTCGCGCAGGAGCCGGGAAGCGCGCGTGTCGGCGCCACCTCGCTCGGTGCGGCGCTCGCGCGAACCGCCGCGACGGCGCGCCAGCGCGGTCTCGTCGTCGTCGTCTCGGACTTCCGCGGCCCGCTCGACTGGCGAGGGCCGCTGCTCGAGCTGCTTCCCCGCCACGAGGTGCTCGCCGTCGAGGTGCGCGACCCGCGCGAGCAGGAGCTGCCCGACGTGGGCGAGGTGTGGCTCGTCGACCCGGAGACGGGACGGCAGGTGCGGGTGGACACGCGCGATCCCTCGCTGCGCGAGCGGTTCGCGCACGCGGCGGCCGAGGAGCGGACCGGCGTGGCGCGGGTCCTCTCCGCGCTCGGCGTCCCGCACGTCGTGCTCTCCACCGAGGGCGACTGGCTGCGCGCGTTCGCCGCCTTCCTGCGGAGCCGGCGATGACGTTCACCCACCCGCTCGCCCTGCTCGCGCTGCTCGCCCTCCCGGCCCTCGTCGCCGTCTGGATCGGGCTCGAGCGGCGGCGGCGGGCCGGCGCGCTGCGCTTCGCGAGCCCCGCGCTGCTGCCGGGCCTCGTCGAGCGCGCGCCGGGGCGGTTGCGACTCGTACCGGCGGCGCTGCTCTTGCTCGGGCTGGCGGCGCTCCTCGTGGGCATCGCGCGGCCGCACGCGCGGCTGACGGTGCCGCGCAAGGACGCGACCGTCGTGCTCGCGATCGACACGTCGCGCTCGATGGGCGCCGACGACGTGCCGCCGACTCGTCTCGATGCGGCGGTCTCGACCGCAGACCGCTTCCTCTCCGAGCTACCGGAGCGCTTCAGCGTCGGCCTCGTCGCCTTCGGCAGCCGCGCCTACGTGGCGGTGCCGCCGACGCGCGACCGCGAGCTCGTCCGCCACGGCCTCTCCGAGCTGCGCACGGGCGAGGGGACCGCCATCGGCGACGCCGTCCTGCTCGCCGCCAGGCTCGCGCAGCGGCAGAAGGAGATCGACGGGATCGTGCCGCCGGCCGCGGTGCTCGTGATCTCGGACGGCGCCCGCGACGGCGGTCGCACGGCGCCGCTCGCGGCGGCGCGGCGGGCGAGCGCGCTGCACACCCCCGTCTCCACCGTTCTCGTCGGCACCTCGAGCGGCGTCGTCGACGTCAAGCTCGTCGGCGGCTACACCGAGCGGATCCGCGTGCCGGCGAGCCCCGCGACGCTGCGGCAGATCGCGCGCGCGAGCGGCGGGGCCTTCTACCGTGCCCGCTCGGCCGCCGCGCTCGCGGGCGTCTACCGGCAGCTCGCGACGCGGCTCGGGCACACCACGAGCGACCGCGAGATCACCGACCTCTTCGCCGCCGGCGCGATCGTGCTGCTGCTCGGCGGAGCGGCGCTCTCGACCGCCTGGTTCCGGAGGGTGGTGCCGTGAGGCGGGCGGCGCTCGTGCTCGCGACTGCGTCCGCCGCGACGCTCGCCGCGGCGGGGTCCGCGCGGGCGACGAGCGAGTGCCGCGGCCTGCCGGTCTGCGTGCCGGTGGCGGGACCGTGGGTGCTGGCGCCGACCCGGGCCGAGACGCAGTACCAGCTCTCGTGCCCGCGGAGCTTCGTCGTCGGCGGCCTCGACGCGGAGCTGACGACGAGGGCGCTCGACGTCGTCTTCCGCGCCACCCTCGGCAGCCCGGTCAACCCGGGCATCAGCACCTCGACCGCGGCGGTGTTCCTCGGCCGGCTCGCGCTCGGGCGCGATCCGGCGGCGAGCTTCCGTCCGCACATCGGCTGCGTGCCGGCGATCGGCGGAGGCCAGCGCGTGCCGACCGCGCGGCGCGTCTTCCCGCCCGGGCGGCCGACCGTGCGGCGCGTCACCGAGGTGGCGGTGCGCCCGGGCGCGGCCCGCGTCGTCGTCCGCACCTGCCGCGCGGGCGAGCGGCTCGTCGCGGCGAGTCACGCGGTCGGCTTCTACACGCAGGCGCCTCCGAGCCGCGCCCTCGCGAGCGCGGTGCGCGTGCGGCGCAGCGCGGCGGCAGGACGCGTGACGGTGCGGATCGCCGGCGGCGACGCGACGCGCGGCGTGCGCGCGGTCGTCCAGCTCGACCTCGTCTGCGCGGGGGGCCGATGAGCTTCGGCCACCCGCTCCTGCTCCTCACCCTGCTCGCGCTGCCGCTCGCGCTCGCCGGTCGGCGGCTCGTCGAGCGGCGCCGCATGCGCTACGCCGTTCGCTTCACGAACGTGGAGGTGCTCGCGTCCGTCCTCGGCGGTCGCTCCTTCAGGCGCCACGTCGCGCCCGGCCTGCTCGCGTTCGCGCTCGCCGCGCTCTGCGTCGCGGTCGCGCGGCCGCACGTGACGCACGACGTGATGAGCGACCAGGCGGCGGTGATCCTCGTCCTCGACGTCTCCGGCTCGATGCAGGCGCAGGACGTCAAACCGACACGCCTCGCGGCCGCGCAGAAGGCGATCCACACCTTCCTCGACAAGGTGCCGAAGCGCCTCCGCGTCGGCCTCATTCTGTTCGCCGCCGAGGCGGAGGTGGCGACGCCCCCGACCGCCGACCACGAGCTCGTCGGACGGGCGGTGGACGACGCCGCCTTCTTCGAGGGCTTCGGCGGCACGGCGATCGGCGACGCGCTCGCGACCGCGGTCCAGCTCGGCCAGGAGATCACCGGCACCGGGGGCGCGCGGGCCGCGCCGACCACCGCGCGCAGCCTCGCGGCGCTCACGACGGCGGCGACCCCGCAGCCCGCGAGCACGCTCGTCTCGATCCTGTTCCTCTCGGACGGCCACCAGACGCGCGGCACGCTCGCGCCGCTCGACGGCGCCAGGCTGGCGAAGCGGGCGGGCTTCCCCGTCTACACGGTCTCGCTCGGCACGACCGGCAACACGACCCTACGCGGCGGGTTCCCGGGCGGCGGAGGCTTCTTCGGCGGCGGGTCCGGAGGCGCCTTCGGCGGGAGCGGCCTTGCACCCGACCCTGCGACGCTACGCGCGATCGCGAACACGACCGGCGGACAGTTCTTCCGCGCGAAGAGCGCGGGCGCAGTCGAGGCCGCGTACTCGAAGCTCGGCTCGAGCCTCGGGCGCGCGCCCGGCAAGACCGAGGTGACGGCCTGGTTCGTCGGCGCCGCGGCGATCGCGCTCGTGCTCGCGGGCCTCGTGTCGGCGCTCTGGGCGCCGCGCCTGCCCTGACTCGGCCGCAGCGAGAGATACCCTCGCACCGCGCGGCACGTCAGCGCGAGCGCACGAGCGGCTTGTACTTGATGCGGTGCGGCTCGAGCGCCTCCGGACCGCGCGTCTCGCGCACCCACTCGACGTAATCGGCCCACGCGCCCTCGAACCACGTCGTCTCGCTCGACCCCTCGAAGGCGAGGATGTGGGTCGCGACGCGATCGAGGAACCAGCGGTCGTGCGTGATCACGACGGCGCAGCCGGCGAAGTCGAGCAGCGCCTCCTCGAGCGCGCGCAGCGTGTCGACGTCCAGGTCGTTGGTCGGCTCGTCCAGGAGCAGCACGTTGCCGCCAGAGCGGAGCAGCTTCGCGAGGTGGACGCGGTTGCGCTCGCCGCCGGAGAGGTCGCCGACGCGCTTCTGCTGGTCGGGGCCCTTGAAGTTGAACCAGGAGACGTACTGGCGCGAGCTCACCTCGCGCGAGCCGAGCTCGATCGTCTCGGCGCCGCCGCTGATCTCCTTCCACACCGTGTTCTCGGGGTCGAGGTCGGCGCGCGCCTGGTCGACGTAGGCGAGCTGGACGGTGTCGCCGACGCGGAGCGTCCCCGCGTCGGGCGTCTCCTCGCCGGCGATCATGCGGAAGAGCGTGGTCTTGCCCGCGCCGTTCGGACCAATCACGCCCACGATCCCCGCGGGCGGCAGCGAGAAGGTGAGGTCGTCGATGAGCAGCCGGTCGCCGAAGGCCTTGCGCACGCCCTCGGCCTCGATCACGACGTCGCCGAGCCGCGGCCCCGGCGGGATGTGGATCTCGACGCGGTCGAGCTTCACGTTGCGCTCCTCGGCCAGCAGTCGCTCGTAGGCGGCGAGGCGGGCCTTCGACTTCGCCCGGCGGGCGCGCGGGCTGGAGCGCACCCACTCGAGCTCGCGGGCGAGCGTGCGGCGGCGCGCCGAGGCCTGCTTCTCCTCGGCGGCGAGCCGCGCCTGCTTCTGCTCGAGCCAGGAGGAGTAGTTGCCCTCGAAGGGGATGCCACGGCCGCGGTCGAGCTCGAGGATCCAGCCAGCGACGTTGTCGAGAAAGTAGCGGTCGTGCGTGACCGCGACGACCGTGCCCTTGTAGTCGGCGAGGAACCGCTCGAGCCAGGCCACCGACTCCGCGTCGAGGTGGTTGGTCGGCTCGTCGAGGAGCAGCAGGTCGGGCGCCGACAGCAGCAGCCGGCAGAGCGCGACGCGGCGGCGCTCGCCGCCGGAGAGCGTCTCGACGTCGCGGTCGCCGTCCGGCAGCCGCAGCGCGTCCATCGCGTGGTCGAGGCGGTCGTCGAGCTGCCAGGCGTCCGCTCGTTCGATCGCGTCCTGCACCTCCGCCTGCTCGGCGAGCAGCGCGTCGACGTCGGCGCCCGGCTCCGCGAGCCGCGCCGCGATCTCGTCGAAGCGGTCGAGCAGGTCGCGCAGCGGGCGGACGCCGTCCTCGACGTTGCCGCGCACGTCCTTGGCGGGGTCGAGCCGGGGCTCCTGCTCGAGCAGGCCGACGGTCGCGCCGGGCGCGAGCTCCGCGATCCCGGAGGAGGGCTCCTCGCGGCCGGCCATGATGCGCAGGAGGGTCGACTTGCCGGCGCCGTTGGGGCCGAGCACGCCGATCTTCGCTCCCGGCAGGAACGAGAGCGAGATGTTCGCGAGCACCTGCCGGTCCGGGCCGTAGAACTTGTCGACCCGGTACATCGTGAAGACGTAGTCGCCGCTCACCGGCGGCGGACGATAGCGCGGGCGCGCCGTCCGACATCGGCGGAGCGTACGCTTGCGCCCGTGCCCTGCTCGTGCTGCCCGGCGCCGTCCGACTACCGCCGCCTGTTCGGCAGACGCGCGGCGCAACACGACGCGCGCCGCTACCGCCGCCGCGGCCTCCCGCGGACGGCGCGCGACCTGATCGGGCTCGCCGGCGACGTCTCGGGCGCGAGCGTGCTCGAGGTCG
>JADGHP010000075.1 GCA_019683855.1 Thermoleophilia bacterium | reverse complement strand
GCGCAGATCGGCGGGCGGACGCTCGCCGAGCTCGCCTGGGAAGCGCTCGCCGTCTGCGACGAGCGGCTCGCGGTGGGGAAGGCGGCGGACGCGCTCGCGCTTCCGTTCCCCGTGCTCGACGACGGAACGGGCGTGCGCGCGCCGATCGCCGGCGTCGTCGCCGGGCTGCGAGCGGCACGCCACGAGCTCTGCATCGTCCTCCCCGTGGACACGCCGCGGGTCGGTCGCGAGGAGCTGCTCGCGCTCGCCGCTCGCTGCGCCGACGTCGCCGTTCCCCAGACGGGACCTCTCCCGGGCGCGTACCGGAAGACCGCCCTGCCCGCCCTGGAAGCGGCGCTCGCCGACGGCCGCGTGGCGCTGAGCGAGGCGCTCGCCGGCCTCGACGTCGTGCACGTGGAGATTGACCCGCAGGCGCTGATCGACGTGAATACACGCCATGACCTCGCCCGCCTTTGAGCAGGCGCGCTTCGAGAGCGTCGCCGGCTACGACCGGTTCATGGGCCGCTACAGCGAGGCACTCGCGCCCGAGTTCGCGCGCGCGGCCGGCGTGCCCGCGGACGAGCATGTCCTCGACGTTGGCTGTGGCACGGGGATCTTGACCCAGGTCCTCGCCGGAGTCGCCGGCGCGAACCGCGTGGCCGCGGTCGATCCTTCGGAGCCGTTCGTCGCCGCCTGCCGTGTGCGAGTCCCAGGCGCCGACGTCCGCGTCGCGCGCGCCGAGTCGCTGCCCTTCGCGGACGAAAGCTTCGGCTGCGCGCTCGCGCAGCTCGTCTTCCACTTCGTCGAGGACCGGTCCGCGGCGGCGGCGGAGATGCGGCGGGTCACACGTCCGGGCGGGCGCGTCGCCGCCTGCGTATGGGATTTCACGGGCGGGATGACGATGCTCCGCGCCTACTGGGACGCCGCCCGGGAGGTCGACCCGAATGCCCCCGACGAGCGCGAGCGGTTCGGTGGCCGGCCCGGCGAGCTCGCGCGGTTGTGGCGCGAGGCGGGCCTCGGCGAGGTCGAGCAGGGCTCGGTTCAGGTCTCGTGCAGGTACCAGGGTTTCGACGAGCTCTGGGAGTCGCTCACTGACGCGGCCGGCGCCGTCGGGGCACACGTGGCCTCGCTCGAGGCTGCCAAGCGCGAGGCGCTCCGGCACGCGCTCCGCCGGCAGCTCGGCTCGCCCGTTGGCTCCTTCTCGCTGACTGCCCGCGCCTGGTACGCGGTCGGGACGGCCTGAGGTCGAGCCGCGCGTCGGCCTCGGCACGCTGGACGTGCGCGACACCGCGACCCTCCGGATCCGTTGACGTCCGATGCCAGCGCCTGCGCCGCGCTCGCCCGTCGCCCGTCGTCGTGCGAGACTGTGGGCATGGACGCAGCGCAGGTGAGCCTCCTCCGCTGGCTGCGTCAGCAGCTGCGCGAGCCGATGGCCGTGCGCGAGCACCTTCAGGCGGCAGTCGAGAACGACGACCCCGCCGAGGCGCGCCGGCTCGTGGCGAGGTTCCCGTTCACCGAGGCGCAGCGCCGCAACGTCGAGCAGCTCCTCGACGCCTGGGAGCGGCAGCGCGCGAGGGCCTAGCCGCCGCGCCGCTGCCGGCGCGCTACGCTCGACCCGCGGGCCGGTAGCTCAGCTGGTAGAGCAGGGGACTTTTAATCCCAAGGTCGCAGGTTCGAATCCTGCCCGGCCCATCGCCCGAGCGAGCCGCCCGGCCCGGCTCGCTTCTGTTCCCTTCACACCGCTTCGCGTTCCTGCCCAGGAACGGGTCCGCGCCCGCCTGGGTCGCGCCCGCGCGCGTCGGACGCGAGCACGGGGCGAGACTGTCACGCGTCGAGCTCGGCGCGGACGAGCGGCGCGACCTCCGTCCCGAGCAGCTCGATCGCGCGCAGGACCTTCTCGTGCGGCATCGGGCCGACGCTGAGCTGGAGCAGGAAGCGGTCGTGGCGGAACAGCTCGTGCTGGTGGAGGATCTTCTCCGCGACGTCCCGCGGCGAGCCGACGAAGTTGGCGCCGCGCAGAGTCGCGGACGCCTCGTAGTCCTGCCGCGTCATCGGCGGCCAGCCGCGCTCGCGGCCGATCCGGTTCATCACCGAGGCGACCGGCTCGAACGACTCCTCGATCGCCTGCTCGCGCGTCTCGGCGATGAACCCGTGGGAGCTGATCCCAACCGGCGGCGGCTCGTGACCAGCGCGACGGGCCGCCTCGCGGAAGAGCTCGACGAGGCCGGCGAAGCGCGCCGGCTCGCCGCCGATGATCCCGAGCGCCATCGGCAGGCCGAGCATCCCGGCGCGGGCGGCCGAGGTCGGGGTTCCGCCGACGGCGATCCAGACCGGCAGCGGCTGCTGGAGCGGGCGCGGGTACACGCCGAGGCCGGGGATCGGCGGCCGGTGACGCCCCGACCAGGTGACGTGCTCGGCCTCCCGCAGCGCGAGCAGAAGCTCGAGCTTCTCGGCGAACAGGTCGTCGTAGTCGCGGAGGTCGTAGCCGAAGAGCGGGAACGACTCCACGAACGAGCCGCGCCCGGCCATGATCTCGGCGCGGCCCCCGGAGAGGAGGTCGAGCGTCGCGAACTGCTGGAAGACGCGCACCGGGTCGTCGGAGCTGAGCACCGAGACCGCGCTCGTGAGCCGGATCCGCGACGTGCGCGCGGCCGCGGCGGCAAGCACGACCGCGGGCGCGGACACCGCGTAGTCGGGGCGATGGTGCTCGCCGACGCCGAAGACGTCGAGTCCGACCCGGTCGGCGAGCTCGATCTCCTCGACGAGGTGGCGCAGCCGCTGCTCGGCCGCCGCCGCGCGACCGGAGCCGGCATCCAGGCTCACCTCGGCGAAGCTGTAGACGCCGATCTCCACCCCGAGACGATGCCTGACGCGTGCAGCTCGGCCGCGCAGTCGTAGACCCCGCGTGTGCCGGTGAATGTGACGAGATCGTCAACGGCCGGCCAGGTCCCAACCGGACCGCCCCCGCCCCCGATCCGCGGCACCCAGGCCTACCGCCGCGTCCCTTCGGGACACGTCCCGGTGTCAGACACCGTAACGAGAGCGTGACGAGATTGTGCGTGGTTGCGGGCGGCCCCGCGCGGACGCCGCTACTTGCTCCGCGGGCGCGCGCGGCGGGCGAGCTCCGCCTCGACCTCGGCGACGTCGACGCCGGCGACCGCGAGCAGCACGTAGAGGTGGAAGAGGACGTCCGCCGCCTCCTCGGCGAGACGTCCATCGCCCGCCACCGCCGACAGCGCCGCCTCGACCGCCTCCTCCCCCAGCTTCTGCGCCGCGCGCGCGACGCCCGCCTCCGCCAGCGAGGCGACGTACGACCCCTCGGGACGCTCCCGCACCCGCTCCACCACCGTTCGCCACAGAGCCGGGGCGAAGCACGAGACCGAGCCGGTGTGGCACGCCGGCCCCGCCGGCCGCACGCGGACAAGCAGCGCGTCGCCGTCGCAGTCGTCGCGCAGCTCCTCGACCCGGAGCACGTTGCCGGAGGTCTCCCCCTTGCGCCACAGCTTCCGCCGCGAACGGCTCCAAAACCAGGCCTCGCCCGTCTCGCGCGTCAGCCGCTCCGCCTCCGCGTCCATCCACGCGAGCATGAGCACGCGGCCGCTGTCGGCGTCCTGGACGATCGCGGCGCGGAGCTCAGGCTGCGTCACGGAGCGGCACCCCCAGGTCGCGCAGCTCCTCGCGCAGCGAGACGAGCCGGGCCGGGTTCTCGTGCAGGATCGAGGCGAGGAGCGCCGCCTCGGCCACCTGGAGCGCGGCGGCGACGTGCTCCGCGCAGCCAGCGCCGCCCGAGGCGATCACGGGCAGCGAGACCGCGTCGCGGAGACGCGCCAGCAGCTCGAGGTCGTAGCCCGAGCGGGTGCCGTCCCGGTCGATCGAGGTGACGAGCAGCTCGCCCGCGCCGCGCGCCTCGCACTCGCGCGCCCACTCGACCACGTCGCGCGCCGCGTCCCGCGTCGCCGCGTGCGAGCGCACCCGCCCGCCCTCGGTGTCGATCGCCACCACCACCGCCTGGCTTCCCAGCACCTCGGCGAGCTCCTCGATCAGCGCCGGGCGGGCGAGCGCCGCCGAGTTGACGCCCACCTTGTCCGCCCCCGCCTCGAGCACAGCGGTCGCATCCGCCACCGAGCGGATGCCGCCGCCGACCGTGAACGGGATCGAGACGCGCTCCGCGACCCGCGCCGCCACCTCCACCGCCGAGCCGCGCGCCTCTACCGTCGCGGCCACGTCGAGGAACACGAGCTCGTCGGCGCCCGCCTCCGAGTAGGCGGCGCCGAGCTCGACCGGGTCGCCGACGTCGCGCAGCTCGCGGAAGCGGACACCCTTGACGACGCGCCCGCCCGCCACGTCGAGGCACGGGATCAGGCGCGGGAGAGGCATCGCTCCAGCACGGCGCGAAGGAAGCGCAGCCCCGCGGCGCCGCTCTTCTCCGGGTGGAACTGCACGCCGAGGAACGGCCCCGCCTCGACCGCGGCCACGATCCCCTCGCTCGTCGCAGTCGCAGCAGGCGTCTCGGGAGCGTACGAGTGCGCGAACCAGTACGCCTCGCCTCCAGGCTCCGGCCCCGCCCAGTGCACCGGCGCCCAGCCGATCCGCGGAACGCGACCCTCGCGCAGGCGCACGGCGCGGCCGGGCGCGAGCCCAAGCCCCTCGACGCCGCCGTCCTCCTCGGTCTCCTCGAGCGCGAGCTGGAGCCCGAGGCAGATGCCGAGGATCGGGCGGCCCGCGGCGGCGCGCTCGCGCAGCGCCTCGTCGAGGCCGCGCTCGCGCAGACCCGCGAGCGCGCTCGCGGCCGAGCCGACCCCGGGGAGCACGGCGAGGTCGGCGTCGAGCAGCGGCGCCGGCTCGTGCACGAGCTCGGTCTCGGCGCCGAGCCGCCGCAGCGCGAGCTCCACCGAGCGCACGTTCCCCGCGCCGTAGGCGGCGATCGCCGCCCGGAGCGGGCGCGGCTCGAGCCCCGGGCTCCTCGTCACAGGATCCCCTTCGTGCTCGGGAGCCCAGCGCCCTCGCGCGCGACGGCGGCGCGCAGCGCGCGCCCCACCGCCTTGAACGCGGCCTCGGCGACGTGATGGTCGTCGCGGCCGGTCGCCTCGACGTGGAGCGTCATCCGCGCCGCCGAGGCGAGGCTCTCGAGCGCGTGCCGCGCCAGGCCGGGGTCCCGCTCGAGCCGGATCTCGGCGCCGCGACGGCCGCCCAGGTCGACTGCGGCGTGCGCGAGCGCGTCGTCCATGGGCACGGTGGCCGAGCCGTAGCGGGCGATGCCGGCGCGCTCGCCGAGCGCGCGGTCGAGCGCCTCGCCGACCGCGATCGCCGTGTCCTCGGCGGTGTGGTGCGGCCCGGTCTCCCAGTCTCCCGTCCCGTCGACGACGAGGTCGAGCCCGCCGTGGAAGGCGAGCTGCTCGAGCAGGTGGTCGTAGAGCCCGGCGCCGGTCTGGACGCGCACGCGGCCGCCGCCATCGAGACCGAGCCGGACACGAATCGCGGTCTCGGCTGTCGCGCGGACGGTGCGCGCCCGCCGCGCCCCTTGTAACAACGTGTTACGTGCTGCAACCGGCGCGCGGTCGAGGACGCGTGCGAGAGCGTCCAGGAGGAGGTCGTCGTCCTCGCGGTCGCGCACGCTGATGCGGATGCCGCCGCCCGTGACGCGGACGACGCAGCCGAACGCAAGCAGCCGCTCGGCCAGCGACGCCGGCTCGTCCACAGGGACGAAGACGAAGTTCGCGCGGGAGGGGAGCGGGTCGAGGCCGAGCGCGCGCAACCCGTCGGCGAGCCGCTCGCGCTCCTCCGCCACCCAGGAGACGTCGGGCGGCTCCCGCAGCGCGGCCACCGCGAGCGCCGCAGACAGCGTCGACACCGGCGCGGGCGCCTGGCGAGCGCGCAGCTCCGCGGCCAGCTCCCGCCCGGCGAGGAGATAGCCGACCCGCGCCCCCGCGAGCGCAAACGCCTTCGAGAAGGTACGGATGACGACGATGTCCTCGTCGTGGATCAGCCCCGCGGCGGTCTCGCCGGCGTACTCGAAGTACGCCTCGTCGACCACGAGCGGGCGCGCCTCCGGCAACGGCGGCAGGTCGCCGTAGGGGTTGCCGGGCCGGCAGCAGAAGGTGAGCGCAGGCGCCTCGTCGCCGACGGTCGCGCCCGCGAGCTGGGCGGCGATGCGGAAGAGCGGGTACGTCGGCTCGGGCGGGATCGCGATCGCGTCGCCCGGGCCGGCGAAGGCGCGCGCACAGAGGAGGATCAGGTCGTCGGCGCCGGCGCCCAGCACGACGTTCTCCGGGTCGACGCCGGCGTAGCGCGCGATCGCGGTCTCGAGCTCGGTGTAGCCGCCGTGCGGGTAGCAGTTCACGTCCGCGAGCGCGCCGGCGAGCGCGCCCGGCCGCGAGCTCGGCAGGGGCAGGGCGGGCACGTTGCCGTCGAAGCGGACGATCTCGACCGGGTCGAGGCCGGCGCGCCGCGCGAGCTCCTCGGTCGAGGGCGCCCACGCGTAGGCGGCGAAGTCGTCGGCGAGCGCCCTCATCGCCGCACCGCCTCCGCGTGCGCGGGCAGCCCCTCCACGGCCGCCAGCGCCTCCACCGTCGGCCGGACGCGGGCGAGGCCAGCGGGCGTGAGCCGCTGCACCGTCACCGGCTTGAGGAAGGTCTCGAGCCCGAGTCCGCCCACCGAGCGCGCCCAGCCGCCCGTCGGCAGGACGTGGTTGGCGCCCGTGCCGAGGTCGCCGCTCGGAACGGGCGAGCTCGAGCCGACGAAGACCGCGCCGGCGTTCCGGATCCGCGGCGCGAGCATCTCCGCCTCGCCGAGCAGGACGACGTGCTCGGGCGCGCGCCGCTCCACCTCCGCCAGCGCCGCCTCGAGGTCGTCCCCCTCGACGATCGCACAGACCGCGTCGGGGCCGTGCTCGGCCTGCGCTGCAAGCTCGAGCTCGGCGAGACGCCGGTCGCCGCCGCGCCCGAGCACGACGACCACCTCGGACGGGCCCGCCGGCAGGTCGATCGCGACCTCGCGGCAGACGAGCAGCTTCGCCTCGTTCACGTACGCGTTGCCCGGGCCGACGATCTTGTCGACGCGCGGGATCGCGTCCGTGCCGTGGGCGAGGGCGGCGATCGCGTGCGGGCCGCCGACGGCCCACACCTCCTGGAGGCCGAGCAGCTCCGCCGCCGCGGCGACGAGCCCTGCCCCCGCCGGCGGCGTCACGACCGCGATCCGCTCCACCCCCGCGACCTGCGCCGGCACCG
>JADGHP010000074.1 GCA_019683855.1 Thermoleophilia bacterium | reverse complement strand
ACGAGCATCCTCGAGTTCCCCTCCCCCGTCACCTCGATCATCGCGCACGCCGCGCCGTACACGCTCGGTCTGCTCGTCCCGGCGATCCTGCTCAGCTGGTACGCGGGCAACAAGGTGGGCGCGCTGGCGGCGCGCCGCAAGATGCTGGACAACACGGCGCTCCCGCTCGGGTACGCGCTGACCGCGACGCCGTACATGTGGCTCGCGATCCTGCTCGCCTTCCTGCTCGCGGTCACCTGGCGGGTCTTCCCGGTCGGCTTCGCCTACGACCCGACCGCGAGCCGGGGCTGGTCGGCGGCGTTCGTGCTCGACCTGCTCCGGCACTGGTTCCTGCCGTTCCTCTCGCTCTTCCTCGTCGCCTTCGGCGGCTGGGCGATCGGAATGCGGAACATGATCATCTACGAGCTCGAGTCCGACTACGCGCACTACCTCGAGGCGCTCGGCGCGCCGCAGCGGCTCGTGCGCCGCTACGCGTTCCGCAACGCGCTGCTGCCGCAGATCACCGGGCTGGCGCTCCAGCTCGGCGCGGTCGTCGCCGGCGCGCTCGTCACCGAGATCGTGTTCTCGTACCCTGGGCTCGGCTACCAGATCTACCGCGCGATCACGAACGAGGACTACTTCGTGATCCAGGGGATCTTCCTCTTCGTCATCGTCGGGGTGCTCGTCGCCAACTTCCTCGTCGATCTCGTCTACGTCGTCGTCGACCCACGGACGCGGATCGGGATGGAAGGCGGTCGCGCGTGAGCCCCAAGCCGCTCGCCGCGCCGATCGGCCGGCGGCCGCCCGAGCCGGCGCCCGAGCCGCTCGTCCCCGCGCCGGCGCCGCGGCCGCTCAGCGGACGCCGCGAGCTGCTCCACTTCGCGCTCGCCAACCGCAAGCTCGTCGTCGGCCTCGGCATCGCGCTCGGGCTCCTCCTCGTCGCGATCGTGGGGCCGTTCGTCGCGCAGCATCCGCCGCTCGAGTACGGGGGCCGGCTCTCCCTGTCGCCGACGGCGCGGGACGGCTACTGGCTGGGGACGACGACGCTCGGCCAGGACGTCTTCGCCCAGCTCGTCACCGGCCTGCGGCTCGCGTTCCTCGTCGGCGCGCTCGGGGGCGGGATCGCCGCGTGCGTCGGCATGCTCGTCGGCTTCACCGCCGGCTACCGCAGCGGGATCGTCGACGAGGTGCTGAGCGTGCTCACCAACGTCGTGCTCGTGATCCCGACCTTCGCGCTCCTGCTCGTGATCGCCGCCTACTTGAAGGTGCGCGGGGTCGTGACGGAGTCGGTGTTCATCGGGCTCACGTCGTGGCCGTGGGCGGCCCGCGCCCTGCGTGCGCAGACGTTCTCGCTCGTCTCGCGCGACTTCGTGGACATGGCGCGCCTGAGCGGCCGGTCGAGCTGGCAGATCGTCTTCCGCGAGATCGCGCCCAACATGAGCTCCTACCTGTTCATGATGTTCATCCTCCTGTTCGGAGGCGCGATCCTGGTCGCGACCCTGCTCGACTTCGTCGGTCTCGGGCCGTCGAACACGATCTCGCTCGGGATGATGATGCAGCTTGCGGTGCAGAACGCCGCGCTGCAGCTGCACCTGTGGTGGTGGTTCCTGCCGCCCGGGTTCGCGATCACGGCGCTCGTCGGCTCGCTCTACGTGATGAACGTGGGCCTCGACGAGGTGTTCAACCCGAAGCTGCGGGAGACATGAGATGGCGCTCCGCGTCGACGACCTGCGCGTCTACTACCGCACCCTCGCCGGCGACGTGAAGGCGCTCGACGGCGTCTCGTTCGCGCTCGCCGACGGCGAGATCATGGGCGTCGCGGGCGAGTCCGGCTGCGGCAAGTCGACGCTCGGCAAGAGCCTCATCCGCCTCGACGCGCGCATGCGCTACGTCTCGGGCAGCGTCGCGCTCGACGGCGAGGAGCTGCCGATCTGGGACGACGCGCAGATGAGCGCGTTCCGCTACCGGCGCGTCTCGATCGTGCCGCAGTACGCGATGAGCGCGCTCAACCCGACGCGGAAGATCGGCCGCATGGTGCGCGAGCTGCTGCGTTCCCGCGGCGTCGACGCCGACGCGAAGCGGCCCGAGCTCGAGCGGCGGCTCGGCCTCGTGGGGCTCTCGGCGGACGTGCTCGACCGCTACCCGATCGAGCTCTCGGGCGGGATGAAGCAGCGCGTCGTGATGGTCGTCTCGACGCTCCTCGACCCGTCGCTCCTGATCGCGGACGAGCTCACGTCCGCCCTCGACGTCTCGACCCAGAAGGCGGTAGCGAGGACGCTCGTCGAGTTCCGCGACCGACGCTTCGTCGGGAGCACGATCGTGATCACGCACGACCTGTCGATCCTGTACCAGATCGCCGACACGATCCTCGTCATGTACGCGGGGAAGGTCGCCGAGAAGGCGCCCGCGGAGGAGCTCGTCTCGACGCCGCGGCACCCGTACACGCGGCTGCTCGTCTCCTCGCTCCCCCAGGCCGGGGCCCGCTACCGGGAGCGGCGGCTTGCGGGCATCCCGGGCCGGCCGCCGTCGCTCCTCGACCCCCCACGCGGCTGCCGCTTCCGCGACCGCTGCCCCCTCGCCTCCGCGCGCTGCCTCGAGGAGCCGCCGGTGGTCGAGGTCGGCGCGGGGCACGCCGTGGCCTGCTGGGAGGCCGACGCCGCGCCCCCGCCCGAGACGCGCCTGCAAACGGCGGAGGCGTCGTGATGCTGCGACTCGAGCGCGTCTCCAAGACCTACCGCGTCGGCGTCTTCGGGAGCGGCCGCCTCGAGGCGGTGCGCGACGTGAGCTTCGAGGTGCGGCACGGCGAGGTGCTCTCCCTGATCGGCGAGAGCGGCAGCGGCAAGTCGACGATCGGCCGCATGATCCTGCGCCTCCTCGCGCCGAGCGCGGGAACGATCTCGCTCGACGGCGTCGACGTCGCCACCCTGCGGCGCGGGCGGCTGAAGGAGTACTACCGGCGCGTCCAGGGCGTCTTCCAGGACCCCTTCAGCGCCTACAACCCGATCTTCAAGGTCGACCACGCGTTCGGGCTGATCCGCTCCGAGTTCTTCCCGGGCCTGAGCCGGGACGAGTGGGACGCGAAGCTCGCCGCCGCGATCGAGTCGGTGTCCCTGAACCCCGGCGACGTCCTCGGCCGCTACCCGCACCAGCTCAGCGGCGGCCAGCTCCAGCGGCTGCTCGTCGCGCGAGCCCTGCTGCTCGACGTCGACCTGCTCGTCGCGGACGAGATCATCAGCATGCTCGACGCCTCGACGCGGATCGACGTGCTCAACCTGCTCGCCGACCTGAAGGAGCGCGGGCTCGGGATCGTCTTCATCACCCACGACCTGTCGCTCGGCAACTACCTCAGCGACTCGACGGTCATCCTGCGCCGCGGCCGCATCGTCGAGATGGGCGCCACCGAGAAGGTGTTCGGCGACCCCCGCCATCCCTACACGCGGATGCTGCTCGACTCGGTGCCGAGCCTTCGCGAGAAGTGGACTGACGTCGACGGAGCGCCGATCGTCGACGGCGGCGGAGACGACGAGAGCGACGACGAGCCGCCGCGCCTCGTCGAGGTCGCCGCCGACCACCTCGTGGCAACCCCCTGACCCGAGAGGAGCGAGATGCAGCGCGCGCGCCACCGGTTCCCGTCCGGCTTCGTCTTCGGAGCGGCCACCTCCGCCTACCAGGTGGAGGGCGCCGTAACCGCCGACGGGCGCGGCGAGAGCATCTGGGACCGCTTCTGCGCGCAGCCCGGCGCGGTGCGCGCGGGGGACAGCGGCGAGGAGGCCTGCGACTTCTACCACCGCTTCCCGCAGGACGTCGAGCTGATGCGGGAGCTGGGCATCGACGCGTTCCGCTTCTCGATCGCCTGGCCTCGCGTGCTCCCCGAGGGGCGTGGGCGGGTGGAGCAGCGCGGCCTCGACTTCTACGATCGCCTCGTCGACGCGCTGCTCGAGGCGGGGATCCGTCCCTTCGCGACCCTGTACCACTGGGACCTGCCGCAGCGGCTCGAGGACGAAGGCGGCTGGCCGGAGCGCGCGACCGCGGAGGCGTTCGTCGAGTACGTGGAGACGGTGGCGGAGCGGCTCGGCGACCGCGTCGCCGACTGGACGACGCACAACGAGCCGTTCTGCAGCGCCTGGCTCGGGTACGCGAGCGGGGCGCACGCGCCCGGGAGGAGCAGCGTCGCCGACGGCATCGCCGCCGCGCACCACATCCTCCTCTCCCACGGCTGGGCGGTCGAGGCGCTGCGACGCACGTGCCCCGGCAGCAGCGTCGGGATCGTCCTCGACTGCTGGCCCGTGCACCCCGCGAGCGACGACCCGGCGGACGTCGAGGCGTGCCGCCGGGTCGACGCGCTCCGCAACCGGCTCTACTTCGACGCCGTGTTTCGCGGCGCCTATCCCGAGGAGGCGCTGGAGCAGGTCGCGCCCGCGGCGCCACCGATCCGCGACGGCGACCTCGCCGCGATCTCGCGGCCGCTCGACTTCGTCGGCGTGAACAACTACTCGCGGATGCTCGTCCGGGCGGGCGCCGACGGCGTGCCGGTCGAGGTGCGGGCGCCGCAGGGCCGGCTCACGGAGATGGGTTGGGAGGTCGTCCCGGACGCGCTGCACGAGGTGCTGACGCGCATCCATCGCGAGTACCGGGCGCAGCGGATCTACGTCACGGAGAACGGCGCCGCCTTCTACGACGTCCGCCTCCACGACGGCCGGGTGCACGATCCGGAGCGTATCGACTACCTCGACCGGCATCTTGCGGCGGTGGCGCGCGCGATCGAGGCGGGCGTCCCGGTCGCCGGGTACTTCGTCTGGTCGCTGCTCGATAACTTCGAGTGGGCCCACGGCTACGCGAAGCGGTTCGGCCTCGTCTACGTCGACTACCCGACGCAGCAGCGCGTGCCGAAGGACAGCTTCTACTGGTACCGCGACTTGCTCACGGGCCGGCGCGCCGCCGCGACTCCGGTCTAGCGCGGCGTCTCACAGCGCTCCGCCTGGAACGCGCGTGCGTCCTCCCGCTATCGCCCTCTCCGGTGGAGCACTATGAGAGGCCGCACGAGGGGAAGAGCGCGGCGAGCTCGTCCCGCTGCGCGGCGGAGAGCTCGAGCCGCAGCGCGGCGAGCGCCGGCTCGAGCTGCGCGGGGCGGCGCGGGCCGACGATCACGGCGCTTACGCGCGGCTCGGCGAGGAGCCAGGCGACGGCGAGGGCTGCGCCCGTCGTGCCGAGGGCGGCGGCGCGAGCCTCGAGCGCCTCGAGCCCGTCGTAGACGCGGGGATGGTCGAGGTGCGCGTACGGCTCCGGGCGCAACGTCATCCGCGATCCCGGCGGCGGCGGCTCGCCGCGCCGGTACCTGCCGGCGAGCCAGCCGCCCGCGAGCGGCCCGAACGGGGTGAAGCCGAGCCCGTGCTCGGCGCAGAGCGGCAGCACCTCCCGCTCCGGCTCCCGGTCGAGCAGCGAGTACGAGTTCTGCACCCAGCCGAAGGAGCCGGCCGCGAGCGCCTCGCGCAGCTGCGCGCCGTCGACGTTGCTCAGCCCGTACGCGCCGATCTTCCCCTCGGCGACGAGCTCGTCGAGGACGCCGGCGGTCTCGGCGATCGGCACGTCCGGATCCCACTCGTGCGTGAGGAAGAGCGCCACGCGCTCGACGCCGAGCCGGCGCAGGCTGGACTCGACCTGCCGCCGCACCCGCGCCGGGGCGAGGCCGTGGTCGGCGCCCTCGCGCATCGGGTTGAAGGTCTTGGTGCTGAGCACGACCCGGTCGCGCACCGCCGGGCCCCGGGCGCGCAACCAGGCGCCGATCGCCTCCTCGCTGCGCCCGCCGCCGTAGGCGTCGGCGGTGTCGAAGGTGGTGATCCCCGCCTCCCAGGCGGCGTCCATGAGCGCGAACGCCTGCTCGCGCGTCTCGCCGAGACCGAAGAAGGCCGGGGCGGAGCCGATGCCGCCGAAGTTGCCGCAGCCGAGCACGAGCCGCGAGACGCGGATGCCGGTCCGGCCGAGCTCGACCTCCTGCATGCGCGTGACGCTACACCGGCCGGGCGTCACGACGCCGCGGCGAGGCGCCGGCGGGCGCAGGTAGGCTCCGCGTCGATGAGCGCCACCCTGCTCGACGTCGACGCCGTCCGCCGCCGCTTCTCCTCCCTGCAGCGCGGGTTCGCCTTCCTCGACGCGCCCGGGGGCTCGCAGGTGCCCGACGAGGTGGCCGAGGCGGTCGCGCGGGCGCTGCGCGAGGCGAGCGGCAACCTCGGCGCCCCCTACGAGACGGGCCGCCGCGTCGAGGAGATCCTCGACGCCGCGCGCGCCGACGCCGGTCGCTTCCTCAACTGCTCGCCCGACGACGTGATCTTCGGGACGAACATGACGACGCTCGACTTCGCCCTCTCGCGGACGGCGTCGCGCGACTGGAAGGAGGGCGACCGGATCCTCGTCTCGCGACTCGACCACGACGGCGGCGTCGCGCCGTGGATCGAGCTCGCCGCCGACCGCGGCTTCCAGGTCGACTGGATCGACGTGACGGAGGATCTCCGCCTCGACCTCGACGACCTCGAGCGCAAGCTCGACGAGCGCGTGCGCGTCGTCGCCTGCGTGGCGGCCTCGAACGCGGTCGGGACGATCACGGACGTGCAACGCGTCGCCGAGCTGGCGCGCGAGGCGGGCGCGCTCTCGTGGGTGGACGCGGTGCACTACGCGGCCCACGAGCCGATCGACGTGCAGGCGATCGGCTGCGACGTGCTGCTCTGCTCGCCGTACAAGTTCTGCGGCCCGCACCTGGGGCTCGCCTACGGCCGCCACGACCTGCTCGAGTCGTGGCGGGCGTACAAGGCGCGACCCGCCGGCTCGACGCCGGTCGGGCGCAAGTTCGAGACTGGCACTGCGCCGTACGAGCTGCTCGCCGGCTTCTCGGCGACGATCGCCTACCTGGAGTCGCTCGGCGGGATGGAGGTGCTGCGCGACTACGAGCGGACGCTCGGCGAGCGCTTCCTCGCGACGCTGCCGGACTCGGTCACGGTCTACGGCCTGCAGACGATGGAGGGTCGTGTGCCGACGTTCCTGATCAACGTCGACGGCGTGGAGGCGTCCGAGGTCGCGACGACGATGGCGGAGCGCGGCTACGGGGTGTGGGCGCACGACAACTGGTACTCGCTCGGCCTGCGCGAGAAGCTCCCCTACCCGCGCGAGGCGGTGCGCGTCGGCTTCATCCACTACAACACCGTGGACGAGGTGGACGGCTTCGTCCGCGAGCTGGCCGCGCTGGC
>JADGHP010000073.1 GCA_019683855.1 Thermoleophilia bacterium | reverse complement strand
GCGCGCGCGACCGCGTCCGCGATCCGGCTCCCCTCGGGGAGCCGGTACAGCCCCGGCCGGCGCACCGCGCCGACGACGTCGACGACGAGCTGCCGCGCGCTCGCCGGCTTCGCCGCCCGGACTACGCGCACCGGCGCGACCGTCGGAGCCCGTCTCCCGCCGCCGAGGTGGCGCAGGCCGAGCACGAGCGCGACGGCGAGGAGCAGCGCGCCCGCGATCAGGCGCCTGCGCGAGAGCGACGGAAGCGGCAGCTCCTCCATGTCGCCCATCCTGACAACGATTCCGTCGCGACGGGATCGCAGCTTCGTCGCGAATCCGTCACGGCGAGCGGCCGCGGCCGGCTGCCGGTCGCGGGCGCCGACTCGGCCCGCTACAGCACGAAGTTGACGAGCTTGCGCGGGACGACGATCGTCTTGCGGATCTCGCCGCCGTCCAGGTGGGCCTGCACCTTCGGGGACGCCTTGGCGCGCGCCACGAGCTCATCCTCGCTCAGGCTCGCCTCCACCTGGATGCGGTCGCGCACCTTGCCGTTCACCTGCACGACGAGCTCGAACGTGTCGCGGGTAAGCAGCGCGGGGTCGGCCTCCGGCCACGGCTCCGCCCACAGCCGCTCGTGGCCGAGCCGCTGCCACAGCTCCTCGGCGACGTGCGGCGCGTACGGCTGGATGAGCGAGACCGCCGTCTCGGCGGCGAAGCGCGCGGCGGGATCCTCGGCCCCGGCGCGCTGGAGCTCGTTCACGAGCTCCATCACCGCCGCGATCGCGGTGTTGAACGAGAGCCGCCGCCCGATGTCGTCGGTCACCTTGGCGATCGTCTCGTGCGCCTTGCGCGTCAGCGCGCTCGCGGGCGGCTCGCCCCGCGGCGCGCGCTCCGCCACCTCGCTGACGAGCCGGTAGAGGCGGCGGACGAAGCGGACCATCCCCTCGATCCCCTCGTCCGTCCACTCCATGTCCTCGTCGGCGGGGCCGATGAAGAGCACGTACAGCCGCACCGGGTCGGCGCCGTAGGCCTCGAGCAGCTCGTCCGGGCCGATCACGTTGCCTTTCGACTTCGACATCTTCGTGCCGCCGAGCTGCACCCAGCCGTTCGTGAAGAAGCGCTGGAACGGCTCGCGGAAGCCGACGAGGCCGATGTCGTTCAGCGCCTTCATGAAGAAGCGCGCGTAGATCATGTGCATCGTCGTGTGGTCGATCCCGCCGATGTACTGGTCGACGGGGCACCACCAGTCGACGATCTCCCGCTTGAACGGCGCCTCGTCGTTGCGGGCGTCGCAGTAGCGCAGGAAGTACCAGGACGAGTCGACGAAGGTGTCCATCGTCTCGACCTCGCGCCGGCCCTCCCCGCCGCAGCGCGGGCACGGCGTCCGCACCCACTCCTCGGCGCCGGCGAGCGGCGCGATCCCCTGCGGGCGGTAGTCCTCGAGCTCGGGCAGGAGCACCGGCAGCTCCTCGTCGGGGACGGGCACCTCGCCGCAGCGCTCGCAGTAGACGATCGGGATCGGGCAGCCCCAGTAGCGCTGGCGCGAGAAGCCCCAGTCGCGCAGCCGGTAGCTGACCGCCTCGCGGCCACGGCCCTCCTCGGCCAGCCAGGCGACGATCGCCCGCTGCGCCTCCGGCACCGGCAGGCCGTCGAAGCGGCCCGAGTTGACGAGGCGGTCGGAGCGCTCCTTCGACTCGTACGGCAGCTCGCTCTCGCCCTCCGCGGGCTCGACGACGCGCACGACCGGCAGGCCGAACGCCCGCGCGAAGTCGAAGTCGCGCCGGTCGTGGCCGGGCACGGCCATGATCGCGCCGGTGCCGTAGTCCATGAGCACGTAGTCGGCGACCCAGATCGGGATGCGCTCGCCGTTGACCGGGTTGACGGCGTGGAAGCCCGTGGAGACGCCCGTCTTGTGCTCGGCGGCGGCGCGCTCCTCGCCGCGCTTGGCGGCGGCGCGGCGCACGTACGCGCGCAGCTGCTCGGGGTCGTCCATCCGGGCGGCGATCTCCTCGACGAGAGGGTGCTCGGGCGCGAGCACGAAGAAGGTGGCGCCGTAGAGCGTGTCGGGCCGCGTCGTGAACACCGGCACGTCGCGGTCGAGCTCCTCGATCCGGAACAGCACCTCGGCGCCCTCGGAGCGGCCGATCCAGTTGCGCTGCATCGCCTTGACCCGCTCCGGCCAGTCGAGCCCCTCCAGCGCGTCCAGCAGCTCGTCGGCGTAGCGCGTCGTGCGGAAGAACCACTGCTCCAGGTTGCGCGCCTCGACCTCGGCGCCGCAGTACTCGCAGCGCCCGTCGTGCACCTGCTCGTTCGCGAGCACCGCCTGGTCGCGCGGGCACCACTTCACCGGCGCTGCCTTGCGGTAGGCGAGCCCCGCCTCGTACAGGCGCAGGAACAGCCACTGCGTCCAGCGGTAGTACTCGGGCGTGTGAGCCGCCATCACGCGGTCCCAGTCGAGGCTCCAGCCCATCCGCTTCATCTCGCGCGTGATGTGCGCGATGTTGCGCTCGGTGATCTCGCGCGGATGGCCGCCCTCGCGGATGGCGGCGTTCTCCGCGGGCAGGCCGAAGGAGTCGAAGCCGATCGGGTGCAGCACCGTCCAGCCCTGGCGGCGACGGAAGCGCGCGAGCACGTCGCCGATCGTGTAGACGAGCACGTGCCCCATGTGCAGCGTCCCCGAGGGGTAGGGCAGCATCTCGAGCACGTAGGCCTTGCGCGAGCGGTCGGCCGTCGGATCGGGGTTCGGGACGTGCCAGGCGCGCGCCTCCTCCCAGACGCGCTGCCAGCGCTCCTCGATCGTCTTCGCGTCGTACCGGTCGTCCATCGCTTCCCTCGAGTCTCCCTCCAGAGACGAAAAAGCCTCTCGCTGGGAGAGGCCGTGGGGAGCCGGCGCGGCGCCGCCGCGCGTCCCTCCCTGCACTACGTAAGCCGCCGCTCCATCGAGAGGGAATGTAGCACCGCCGGCGGGCGCGGAGCGCGGGCGTCGTCGGTCGAGCCGCCGCTCGCCCGCTCGCGCGCCGCCCGCCGCTGATGCCCGGTTTGCGGCCGACCGCGCCTGCCCGCTCCGGCAGACTGGCCTCGTGCTGGAGCTGTTCCCGGAGAGCGCGCGCATCGAGGGCGGCGAGCTCGCCCTCGGCGAGGTGCCCGTGTCGCGGCTCGCGGCGGAGCACGGGACGCCGCTCGTCGTCTACTGCGCCGAGACGATCCGAGCCCAGGCGCGCGCCTACCGCGGGGCGGCGCCGGACGCGCTCGTCGTCTACGGGACGAAGGCGTTCGCGAACGTCGCCCTGCTGCGGCTGCTCGCCGGGGAGGGCGTCGGCGCGGACGTCTCGACCCTCGGCGAGCTCGAGTTCGCGCGGGCGGCGGGGATCGACGGCGAGCGGATCGTCTTCCACGGCAACAACAAGTCGATCGAGGAGCTGCATGCGGCCGCCGAGGCGGGCGCGCTCGTCGTGCTCGACGCGCCGTGGGAGGTGGACGCCGCCGCCGACGCGGGCGTGCGCCGGGTGCTCGTGCGGCTCACCCCCGGCGTCGAGGCGGCGACGCACCGCTCGATCGCGACGGCGCACGACGAGTCGAAGTTCGGCTTCGCGCCGAAGGCGGCGGCGGCCGCGCTCGTGCGCGCGCGCGACCGCGGGCTGGACGTCGCCGGCGTCCACGTCCACATCGGCTCCCAGCTCTTGCGCACCGACGAGAGCGTGCTCGCCGTCGAGCGGCTGCTCGCGTTCCTCGCCGAGATGCGCGACCGGCACGGCTGGACGCCGCAGGTGGTCGATCTCGGCGGCGGCCTCGGCATCCGCCACAACCGCGACGAGCACCCGCCGTCGGTGGCGGAGTTCGTCGGCCCGCTCGTGCGCGCGGTGCGCGAGGGCTGGCGGGAGCCCGTGCAGCTCGTGCTCGAGCCGGGCCGCTCGCTCGTCGGTCGCGCCGGGGTGACGCTCTACCGCGTCGGCGCGGTGAAGGGGAACGGCTCGGTCGTCTACGCGGCGATCGACGGCGGCATGTCGGACAACCCGCGTCCGCAGCTCTACGGGGCCCGCTACGAGGCCCTGCTCGCGAACCGCGCCGACGAGCCGCCCGACGGCGTCTACCGGATCGCGGGCAAGCACTGCGAGTCGGGCGACGTCCTGATCGAGGCCGCCGAGCTGCCGCACCCCCGCCCCGGCGACCTGCTCGCGGTGCCCGCCACCGGCGCCTACACGCTCGCGCTCGGCTCCACCTACAACGGCGTGCCGAGACCGGCGGTGGTGCTCGTCGAGGACGGCGAGGCACGCCTGATCCGCCGCCGGGAGACCGTCGAGGAGCTGCTCCGCTTCGAGACGTGAGACGAACGCGGCCTCCCGTACCGTCGCACCGGACGCGGCGATAGCGGGCCGCACTTAGCGGCCCGCGGCCGCGAAGCCGGGGCGCACGAGCCGGGGCGGCGCGACGAGGCCGTGGTCGCGCACGGGCGGGTTCACCGGCTCGACGCAGGGCGGCGCACCGTAGCTTCGCGCTCGCTGCTCGGGCGGCGGGTCGCCGTAGAGGGTCGTGCGCTGGCGGGGGACGCGCCCGTTCGCCCGGATCAGCGCGTCCATCTGCTCGGGCGTCATCTCCTGCCCGTGCTCGGCGCCGGCGGAGCGGGAGATCGACTCGTTCATCAGCGTGCCGCCGAGGTCGTTGACGCCGGCGCGCAACGCGGCCGCCACCCCCCGCGGGCCGAGCTTGACCCAGGAGGCCTGCACGTTGGTGATCCAGGGGTGGAGCGCGAGCCGGCCGACGGCGTGCATGAGCAGCGCCTCGCCGAAGGTCGGCCCGCGCCGCGCGCGCCCCTTGAGGTAGATCGGCGCCTCCATCGGCACGAACGGGAGCGGCACGAACTCCGTGAAGCCGCCGCTTCGGCGCTGCTGCTCGCGCACCGCGACCAGGTGGCGCGCCCAGCTCCGCGGCCCGTCGACGTGGCCGAACATGATCGTGTTGTTCGAGCGCAGCCCCAGCCGGTGCGCCGTGTCGTGCACCTGGAGCCACTGCGCGGTCGTGACCTTGTCCGGGCAGATCACCGCCCGCACCTCGTCGTCGAGCACCTCGGCGGCGGTGCCCGGCAGCGAGCCGAGCCCCGCGTCGCGCAGCCGTGCCAGGTACGCGTCGAGCTCGAGACCGCTCGTCGCGGCGCCCTGCCACACCTCGAGCGCCGAGAACGCGTGCACGTGGATGTCGGGCAGCGCCCGCTTGATCGCCTCGACCACCGAGACGTAGTAGTCGCCGGTGAAGCCGGGATGGATCCCGCCCTGGAGGCAGACCTCCGTCGCCCCTCGCTCCCACGCCTCGACCGCGCGCCGGACGATCTCCTCGTGCGGCACCAGGTAGGCGGGGCCGCGCAGGTTGGCGGCCAGCTTGCCCTTCGAGAACGCGCAGAAGCCGCAGCGGAAGTAGCAGACGTTCGTGTACTGGATGTTGCGCGTGACGACGTAGGTGACCTCGTCGCCGCACACCTCGCGCCGCAGCCGGTCGGCCGCGGCGAACACGCGCTCCCGCTCCTCGCCGCGCGCCTCGAACAGGCGCACGATCGCCTCCTCGTCGAGCTCGTCGCGCGTGTCGAGCGGGAGCGCGCCGCGCGGGACGAACGGCACCTCGACCGGCGCGCCCGGCGCCCAGGCGTCCTCGCGGGCGAGCCCGAGCGCGTCCGCGTGCCGCAGCGCGACCGGGAGCACGGCCTCGTCGAGCCAACGTCCGTCGAGCCACCCCGGATAGACCGGCAGCCGCGGCACGAGCTCGAGCCCGCGGCTGCGCGTCGCCTCGCGCAGCCGCTCCACCGCCGGCCACGGCGCCTCCGGGTTGACGTGGTCGATCGTCACCGGCGAGACGCCGCCCCAGTCGTCGATGCCCGCGTCGAGCAGCACCGCGAACTCCTCGGTCAGGTTCGGCGGCGCCTGCAGATGGATCTCGGGCGGGAGCAGGATCCGCGCGGCGGCGAGCGTCCACAGGTGCTCCTCCAGCGTCGGCTCCGGCGCGTCCGCCATCCGCGTCCCCGGCTTCGCGCGGAAGTTCTGGACGATCACCTCCTGGACGTGGCCGTGCCGGCGGTGCGCGTCCGCGATCGCGAGCAGCGCGTCGAGGCGCTCCTCGCGGGTCTCGCCGATCCCGATCAGGATCCCGGTCGTGAACGGCACCGCCGCCTCGCCCGCCGCTTCGAGCGTCTGAAGCCGCGCGGCGGGCAGCTTGTCCGGCGAGCCGAAGTGCGGGCCGCCGCGCCGGGAGAGCCGCTCGGAGGTCGTCTCCAGCATCAGCCCCATCGAGGCGGCGACGGGACGCAGCGCGCGCAGGTCGTCCGGCGTGAGCACGCCGGGATTGAGGTGCGGCAGCAGCCCCGTCTCCTCGAGCACCGCCCGCGCGGCGCGGGCCAGGTACTCGAGCGTCGTCTCGCAGCCGAGCGCGGCCAGCTCCTCGCGCGCCGCCCGGTAGCGCAGCTCCGGCTTGTCGCCGAGCGTAAAGAGCGCCTCGCGGCAGCCGGCCGCGGCGCCCGCGCGCGCGATCGCGAGCACCTCGTCCAGCGTCAGGTACGCGCGCTCCCCCCGCCGGGGCGGCGCCGCGAACGTGCAGTAGTGGCAGACGTCGCGGCAGAGCTTCGTCAGCGGGATGAAGACCTTCGGCGAGAAGGTGACGAGCCGCGGGCGCCTGGCGTCGCGCAGGGCGCGCGCCTCCGCCAGGAGATCCTCGAGCGGGGCGGCGGCGAGCTCGCGTGCGTCCACGAAGCGGAGCTTACGCGCGCGCCGGCGGGCCAGCGCGTCGGTTGTCACGGAGCGCCGCGCCGGCGCGCTGCAGGCGGGCGGCTCGTGCGAGATGATCGGCGCATGAACGCATTCGACGGGAGCCTCGTTCAGAACGCGATCTACGTCGCAGGCCGAGCCGAGTGGCCGATTGGGCCCGAGGACTGGGAGGCGGCGGCCGCGGCGGCGCTCGACGCGGGCGCCTTCGGCTACATCGCCGGCGGCGCGGGCGGCGAGGCGACGATGCGCGCCAACCTGGAGGCGTTCGAGCGGCGGCGGCTGCGGCCGCGGATGCTCCGCGGCAACGCGGTGCGCGACCTGTCGGTCGAGGTGCTCGGCACCCGCTCCCCCGCCCCGTTGCTGCTCGCCCCGATCGGCGTCCTCTCGATCGCGCACCCGGAGGCCGAGGTGGGCGCGGCGCGCGGCGCGGCGGCGGCCGGCGTCCCGTTCGTGCTCTCGAGCGCCGCCTCGTCGTCGATCGAGCAGGTGGCGGAGGCGATGGGCGACGCGCCCCGCTGGTTCCAGCTCTACTGGATCTCGGACCGCGAGGTCGC
>JADGHP010000072.1 GCA_019683855.1 Thermoleophilia bacterium | reverse complement strand
GCCGGTCTCGACGTTGAGGCCGAAGCCCTTCTGGGCCGAGCGGACCTGCTGGACGACGACCGAGCCCTCGAGCCCCGCGTTCGTCGCGAGCTGCCGGAGCGGCTCCTCGAGCGCCCGCAGGATGATCTGCGCGCCCGTCTTCTCGTCGCCCTCGAGCTTGCCGAGAACCTCGTCGCGGACCGCGTCCGCCGCGTTGACGAGCGCGACGCCGCCGCCCGGCACCTGACCCTCCTCGAGAGCGGCGCGGGCCGCCTGCAGCGCGTCCTCGACGCGGTGCTTCTTCTCCTTCATCTCGGTCTCGGTCGCAGCGCCGACCTTGATCACCGCGACGCCGCCCGACAGCTTGGCGAGCCGCTCCTGGAGCTTCTCGCGGTCGAAGTCGGAGTCGGTGTTCTCGATCTCCTGCTTGAGCTGCTTGATGCGGGCCTTGATCGCGTCGGTGTCGCCGGCGCCGTCGATGATCGTCGTCGAGTCCTTGTCGACGACGACGCGGCGAGCGCGGCCGAGCTGCGAGAGCTTCGTGTTCTCGAGCTTGAGGCCCATCTCCTCGGTGATCACCTCGCCGCCCGTGAGGATGGCGATGTCCTCGAGCATCCGCTTGCGGCGATCGCCGAAGCCCGGCGCCTTCACGGCCACGGCCTGGAAGGTGCCGCGGAGCTTGTTGACGACGATGGTGGCGAGCGACTCGCCCTCGACGTCCTCGGCGACGATCAGCAGCGGCTTACCCGCCTGGATCACCTGCTCGAGCACCGGCAGCAGGTCCTTCACGGCGCCGATCTTCTGGTTGGCGATGAGGATGTAGGGGTCCTCGAGCACCGCCTCCATCCGCTCGCTGTCCGTGATCATGTAGGGCGACAGGTAGCCCTTGTCGAACTGCATGCCCTCGGTGAACTCGAGCTCGAGGCCGAGCGTCTGGCCCTCCTCGACGTTCACGACGCCGTCCTTGCCGACCTTCTCGATCGCGTCGGCGATGACGTCGCCGATCTCGCGCTCCCGCGAGGACACGGTCGCCACGCGGGCGATGTCCTCGCGGCCCGAGACGTCCTTGGACTGCGACTTCAGGTTCTCGACGACCGCGTCGACGGCGGTCTCGATGCCGCGCTTGAGCCCCATCGGGTTCGCGCCGGCGGCGACGTTCTTCAGGCCCTCGCGGACGATCGCCTGCGCGAGCACGGTCGCGGTCGTCGTGCCGTCGCCCGCGACGTCGTTGGTCGCGGTCGCGACCTCGCGCACGAGCTGCGCGCCCTGGTTCTCGAAGACGTCTTCGACCTCGATTTCGCGCGCGATCGTGACGCCGTCGTTGGTGATGGTGGGCGCGCCGAACTTCTTGTCGAGCACGACGTAGCGCCCCTTCGGACCGAGCGTCACCTTGACCGCGTCCGCGAGGATGTTCACGCCCCGCTCGAGCGCGCGGCGCGCATCCTCGTTGAACTTCAGCTCCTTGTGAGCCATCTCGTGTTCCTACCTCCGTCTCTTCCTACGCAGTGGCGCCGGCCGGCTCGCGCGCCCCGACGACCTTCGCGAGCACGTCCGACTCACGCAGGATCAGGTACTCGTCCGTGCCGATCTTGATCTCCGTGCCGCCGTACTTGGAGAAGACGATCTCGTCGCCCTCCGCCAGGTCCATGGGCACGAACTTGCCGTTCTCGTCGCGCGAGCCCGGGCCCACGGCGAGGACGCGACCGCGCTGCGGCTTCTCCTTCGCCGTGTCCGGAAGCACGATGCCGCTCGCCGTCGTCTCCTCCTCCTCGAGGACCTCGACGATGAGACGGTCACCAAGCGGCTTCAGGTTCATACGCACGCCTCCTGACTACTGCCTCGTGACACGTTCGGCACTCTCCCCCCGAGAGTGCCAGCCCATTCTACACAGACTTCCAGCTCGGCCGCGCCGGGGTGCCGGACAGCGGCTCTGCGAGAACCGACCACGTGGTGCGTGAGCTCTCCGCCGGCGGCGTGCTCGTGCGCGTCGTGCGCGGCCGGCCGATGGTGGCGGCGATCCGGCCGCAGGGCAAGCCCGCCGGAGTCTGGGCGCTGCCGAAGGGCCTGATCGACGTCGGCGAGTCGCCGGCGGACGCGGCCGTCCGCGAGGTGCGCGAGGAGACCGGGGTCGCCGGCCGTCTCATCGAGAAGCTCGGCGACGTCCGCTACGTCTACACCCGCCGCGACGGCGAGCGCGTGTTCAAGGTCGTGAGCTTCTTCCTGCTCCGCGCCGGCCGGGGCCGCATCGGCGCGATCGACGAAGGCATGCGGGTCGAGGTGGCGGAGGCGCGCTGGCTCCCGCTCGACGAGGCGCCCCGCCTGCTCGCGTACGGCGGTGAGCGCGAGATGGCGGCGAGAGCGCGCGATAGGCTCAGGCTGTGAGCGCCGCGCTCTCGTGCGAGGACTACGAGCGGCTGGCCGAGGAGGCCGTCGAGCCGGGGCCGTGGGCGTACCTCGTCGGCGGCGCCGCGAGCGAGACGACGCTGCGCGCGAACCGGGCGGCGTTTTCGCGCTGGGCGTTCCGGCCCAGGGTGCTCGTCGACGTCGAGAACGTGACGACCGAGACGACGGTGCTCGGGACGCCCGTCTCCCTGCCGGTGCTCGTCGCGCCCGTCGCCTACCAGGCGCTCCTCCACCCGGACGGCGAGTGCGCGACGGGTCGCGCAGCGGCGGCCGAGGGCACCGTGTTCTGCGTCTCCACAATGACGACCCGCTCTCACCACGAGATCGCGGCAGCCGCGCCGGGGCTCGCGCAGTGGTGCCAGCTCTACGTATTCCGCGACGCCGGCGCGACACGAGAGCACGTGGACGCCGCCGTCGACGCCGGCTGCGGGGCGATCGTGCTCACCGTCGACACGCCTCTGCTCGGGCGGCGCGAGCGCGACCTGCGGATCGGCTTCGAGATCCCCCCGGAGCTGCCGCTCCCGTACGCGCGGGCGACGGTCGGCGAGGCCGCCCACAACCCGGCCGCCCACTTCGCGAAGCTCTCGCCGTCGCTGACCTGGCGCGATCTCGAATGGATCGCGGAGACGTCGCGCCTGCCCATCGTCCTGAAGGGGATCGTGACCAGGGAGGACGCGCTGCTCGCGGTCGAGCACGGCGCGGCGGCGATCGTCGTCTCCAACCACGGCGGCCGCCAGCTCGACGGCGCCCCGGCGACGCTCGACGCGCTGCCGGAGGTGGTGGAGGCGGTCGCCGAGCGGGTCGAGGTGTACCTCGACGGCGGCATCCGACGCGGAACCGACGTGGCGAAGGCGCTCGCGCTCGGGGCGCGAGCGGTGCTCGCCGGCCGCGCGCCGATGTTCGGGCTCTGCGCCGCGGGGGAGCAGGGCGTGCGCCACGTGCTCTCGCTCCTGCGCGACGAGCTGCGGCTGACGCTCGCGCTGCTCGGGTGCACGAGCCCCGAGCAGGTGGCGCGCGTCCACGTGCAGCCGACGGTCCCATATGATTCGGCCGCCTGAGACGGGCCGCCCAGGATGGATCTCCTCGAGCCGATGTACGCGCTGAACTTCTACTCGCCGATGGTCGCCGACCAGCTGCGCAGCGGCAGGAAGTCCGCGACGATCCGGCTCGGCGACAAGTCGGACAAGTACCGCAAGGGCATGGTCGTGCAGGTGCTCTGCGGCGTCCGCTTCGGGCCCCGCGAGCGCATCTTCGACGCGGTGATCGACAAGGTCGAGGTGAAGACCCTCGGGGAGCTGTCGCCGCGCGAGATCGAGCACGACAACCCGGAGATCCGCTGGCCGGACGAGATGGCGACCTTCCTCAGCCAGCTCTACAACCGGCCTGTCGGCTCCGACGACATCGTGACCGTGATCCGCTTCTCGCAGATCGTCAACGGCCCGGTCGCGACGCCGTTCCGCGGGGAATCGGACCTGCTCTAGCGTCCCGCTTCGCCCGCTCGCGCCGCTACCGGCAGCGGGCGGAAGCGAGCCTCGAGACCCGGCCTTGTAACAACGTGTTACTTGCGGCGCCGGATCGGGGCGCCGAAGAGCTCGTCCGGGCGCAGCGGGGCGCCGCACTCCTCGCAGTCGACCGCCGCGATCGACGAGAAGGGAGCGTCGCACGACGGACAGCGGCGGAGCAGCGTGCCGCCGCACTGCGGGCAGCGCGCCGGCAGCTCCGCCTCGGACTCCTCGAACCAGCGCCTGGCGGCGCCGCAGCGGAGGCAGACGGCGACCCAGTCGCCGAGCACCTTGCGGCGCTCCTCGCGCAGCCAATCCGCGGCCTTGCCCACCCCTGGACTGTAGCCTCGCCCTCGATGACCCGCATCGGCGCCTATCCGAAGATCGAGCTGCACGTCCACCTCGAGGGCACCGTGCGCCCCGCCACCCTGCTCGAGATCGCGCGCCGCAACGACTACGCGCTGCCGGCGAATACGGTGGAGGAGCTGCGGGAGCTGTATCGGTTCCGCGACTTCCGCCACTTCATCGAGGTGTGGGTGCTGACGACGAACGCGCTCCGCACCGAGGCCGACTTCCGGCAGATCGTCGTCGACTACGCGGCCGAGGCGGCGGCGCACGGAGCGGTCTACCTCGAAGGCATCTTCAGCCCGGCGGAGCGGGTGCGCCGCGGCTGCGGCTGGCAGGAGATCTTCGAGGGCGTCTGCGCGGGCGCCCAGGAGGCGCGGGAGCGCTACGGCGTCGAGGTGCGGCTCACGCCCGACATCCCGCGCGGGTTCACGCAGGAGGAGGCGCGCGCGACGGTCGAGTGGGCGGCCCGCTACCGCGACCGAGGCGTCGTCGGCGTCGGGCTCGGTGGCCTGGAGGCGGAGTATCCGCCGGAGCCCTACGCGGACGTCTTCCGGCTCGCGCGCTCGCTCGGGCTCGGCTCGGTTCCCCACGCCGGCGAGGTGGCGGGCGCCGCGTCGGTGCGGGGCGCGCTCGAGGCGCTCGGCGCGGACCGGCTCCGGCACGGGATCCGGGCGGAGGAGGACCCGGGGCTCGTGCGCGAGCTGGCCGCCCGCGGCACCGTCCTCGACGTCTGCCCGCTCTCGAACCTCCGCACCGGCGCCGTCGCGTCGCTCGCCGAGCACCCGCTGCCGCGCCTCGCGGCGGCGGGCGTGCGCTGCTCGGTCTCCACCGACGACCCGGCGATGTTCGACACCGATCTGCGCCGCGACTACGAGGCCGCGACGTCGCTCGGCCTCGATCCGCGCTCGCTGTACGAGGCGGGCGTCGCCGGCGCGCTCTGCGACGAGCAGACGCGGGCGAGGTTGCGCGCGATCGGCGAGTCGTTCGACTGGGACGCCGCACGCAGCCGTTAGAGTCCAGGCGACGCTTTCTGCTCGAGCAGGGGGAGCCTGTAGCCATGGCGATTGCGAGAGAAGCCGAGCCGGTCGGCTCGCTGCGCGAGGTCAAGCAGGCCGGCCTCGACCGCGAGGATCTCCTCGGCGTCTACCGGAACATGCTCATCACCCGCGGTGTCGAAGAGCGCGGGCACATCCTCTACCGCCAGGGAAAGATCCCCGGCTCCTTCTACACCGGTCGCGGAAACGAGGCCGCGTCGGTCGGCGTCGCCACCGCGATGGGACCGGATGACGTCGGCACGCCGCTCCACCGCGACATGGGCGTCCACATCACGCGCGGCGTCGAGCCGTGGAAGATCTTCGCGCAGTACATGGGTCGCGCCGACGGACCGACGCGCGGCCGCGACGGCAACGTCCACATGGCCGACGCCCAGCTGGGCCTGATCGCCATGGTCAGCCACCTGCCGGCGATGCTCCCCGTCGCCGTCGGCTGCGCGCTCGCGTTCCGGATCCGGGAGGAGCCGCGCGTCGCGATCGGCTGGTTCGGCGAGGGGGCCTCGGCGCGCGGCGACACGCACGAGTCGATGACGCTCGCAGGCACCCGGAAGCTGCCGATCGTCTTCGTCTGCGACAACAACCAGTGGGCGTACTCGACGCCCACGCACCTCGAGTACGCAACCGAGCACGTCGCCGACCGTGCCCAGGCGTATGGATTCGAGGGCGTGGTCGTCGACGGCACCGACGTGCTCGCGGTCTACCGCGAGGCGAAGCGCGCGATCGAGAAGGCGCGCTCGGGCGGCGGCCCGACGCTGCTCGAGTGCCTGACGCTGCGCATGGAGGGCCACGCCGTGCACGACGACGCCTTCTACGTACCGAAGGTGATGTTCGAGCGCTGGGCGGAGTCCGACCCGATCGAGCGGTTCCGCGGCTGGCTGCGCGAGAACGCGAACCTCTCCGACGACGAGGAGGAGCAGATCGCAGAGGAGGTGAAGCACCTCCTGAACGAGGCCCTGCGCCGAGCGGAGGCGTCGCCGCTGCCCGACCCGCACGACCTCACCGAGGGCGTCTACGCGTCGCCCGAGGACCTCGACACCCCGCACCACCGCTAGAGGCGAGCGATGGCCGAGATGACATACCTTCAGGCGATCTCCGACGCGCTGCGGACGGAGATGCGCCGCGACAAGCGCGTCTTCCTGATCGGCGAGGACGTCGGCGTCTACGGCGGCGCGTTCAAGGTCTCGCTGGGGTTCCAGGAGGAGTTCGGGCCGTGGCGCGTCATCGACGCGCCGCTCGCCGAGACCGCGATCGTGGGCGGCTGCACGGGCGCGGCGATCATGGGCATGCGCCCCGTCGCGGAGATGCAGTTCGCGGACTTCGTCTCGTGCGCGTGGGACCACCTCGTCACGGTGGCGGCGAAGCAGCGCTGGCGCGCCGGCACGCCGGTGCCGATCGTCGTCCGCCTGCCCTCGGGCGGCGGCTTCTCGGGCGGGCCCTTCCACTCGCAGAACCCCGAGTCGTCGTTCGCGCACATCCCCGGGCTGAAGTGCGTCTGCCCGGCGACGCCCGAGGACGCGAAGGGCCTGCTCATCAGCGCGATCGAGGATCCGAACCCGGTGCTCTTCTTCGAGCACAAGCACCTCTACCGCCGGATCAAGGCCGAGGTGCCCGAGGAGCGCTACACGATCCCGATCGGCAAGGCGCGCACGCACCGGGCGGGCGAAGACGTCTCGGTGATCACCTGGGGCGCGATGGTCTACACCGCCGAGGAGGCGGCGCAGCGGCTCGAGGCGGACGGCGTCTCGGTCGAGATCGTCGACCTGCGCACCGTCATGCCGTGGGACAAGCAGGCGGTGCTCGCCTCGGTCCGCAAGACGTCGAAGGTGCTCGTGCTGCACGAGGACACGCGCACGGGCGGGTTCGGCGCGGAGATCGCGGCCACGATCGCCGAGGAGGCGTTCGAGGACCTCGACGCGCCCGTGAAGCGGATCGCGGCGCCCGACACGCCGGTGCCGTTCTCGCCGCCGCTCGAGAAGGCGTTCATCCCGCAGGTCGAGGACGTCGTCGCCGGTCTGCGCGAGCTCGCGGAGTACTAG
>JADGHP010000071.1 GCA_019683855.1 Thermoleophilia bacterium | reverse complement strand
GTGCTCGCGTGCGCGGACGCGACGGTGTTCTCCGTCGGCTGGAACCGCGTCGGCGGCTGGCGGCTCTGGCTCGTCGACCGGCAGGGCAACGAGTTCTACTACGCGCACCTCGCCGGCTACTCCGCGTTCGCGGTCGACGGCGCCGTCGTCCACGCGGGCGACGTGCTCGGGCTCGTCGGCGCGAGCGGCGACGCCGAGGGGACGCCGAGCCACCTGCACTTCGAGGTGCACCCGGCGTCGCTCGTCGCGCTCGGCTACGACGGGGCGGTCGATCCGACCGGGTACCTGCGCTCGTGGCGGCGGCTGCGGAGCATCCCGCCGCGCGCGCGCGGCGGCTGGGACCCGCGCCCCGCCGCCGGCGAGCCGCCGGCGGTCCTGCTCGAGGCGCAGGACATCTCGACCGCGGCCGCCCCGGCAAGCGGCTCCGCGCGGCCGCTCAGCCGGCGGAGCCGTTCCCGCCCGGGTACGTGAAGTCGTCGTCGCTCGAGCCGCCGAACAGCCGGTCGGTAACCCACTTCCGCGTCTGCGAGCCGGTGACGGGATTGAAGAGCGCCCCGAGGGCGATGCCGACGAGAAGCAGGAGCGTGTTGCGGCCGCTGTGCGTCTTGCGCTTGGCCCCCTGGATGCGGCCGGCGGCGGCCCGCAGCTCCTCGATCGCGGAGCGGAGCTGCCGCTGGATCTCCTTGTCGCTCGCGACCCGCGCGGCGACGCCGGTCACGCCGCGCTTGCCCATCAGCTCGTCGTAGACGGCGCGAGCCGACTCGAAGGCCTTGCGCACGCTCGTCCGCAGCTCCTCGTCGTGGAGCGCGCGGTCGACGTACGGTTTGACATTGCCGGCTGCGTTCACGACCGTGTCCTTCGCCTTGACCATGCTCTGCGGATCCTTTCGCTCGCTTGCTCGCGTTCTACCCCGGACCGGTGTCCGGAAACAGACGGTGCTCGCGCTCATTGTTCCGCTTTTCGCCGCCGCCTGCGGCTCCTCGAGCGCGCCGAAGCGGCCGGCGACGCAGGTCGTCCAGGGGCCCGGCTTCCGCTTCTCCGCGCCGGCGTCGTGGCGGGTGCGTCGCACGTCGAGCTCGGTCGCGGCGCGGTCGCCGACGCTCGCCACGGCTCTCGTCTCCGCCGCCGCCTACCGCCTCGGGCGCGCGTACACCTCCGACCGCTTCGCGGAGGCGGCGCGGGAGCTGGACGCGGTCGCGGCGAAGCTCGCGCGCGCGGCCGGCGGCCGGGTCGTCGCGAGCGAGACGACGACCGCCGCCGGGCGGAAGATCCGCGCCTACCGCTTCACGCTGCGCGACGACGCGGGGCGGCGCCTCGTCGGCCGCGTCGGCTTCGTGCTCTCGGGCAAGCGGGAGGTGCAGCTCCTCTGCCAGGCGCCGGCCGGCGCCGGCGACCCCGACGGGGGGTGCGCGCTGCTCTTCGAGAGCTTCAGGCTGACCCGCGGCTCGTAGCCGCCGCCCGGCGCTCCTGCGCTCGCGCCCCGGCCCGGCGCCGGCTGCGGGCGCGCGACCCGTCGAACGCGGCGGCGAAGACGTCCTCGATCGAGTCGACGAGGACGAAGCGCAGCTCCTCGCGCGTCTCGGCCGGCAGCTCGTCGAGGTCGTGCTCGTTCTCGCGCGGCAGGATCACCCGCTTCAGCCCCGCCCGCTGCGCGGCGAGCACCTTCTCGCGGACGCCGCCGATCGGCAGCACCTGGCCCGTCAGCGTGATCTCGCCGGTCATCGCCACGTCCGAGGCGACCGGCGTGCCGCGGACGAGGGATGCGATCGCGGTCGCCATCGTGATCCCGGCCGAGGGCCCGTCCTTCGGCACCGCGCCGGCGGGGACGTGGACGTGGACGTCGTGCTCGGCGAACCAGCGCTCGTCGAGGCCCAGCTCGCCGGTGTGCGAACGCACCCACGAGAGCGCGGCCTGCGCGGACTCCTGCATCACCTCGCCGAGCTGGCCCGTGATCGTGAGCTTGCCGCTGCCCGGGTAGGCCTGCGCCTCGATGAAGAGCACGTCGCCGCCGACGGGCGTATACGCAAGCCCCGTCGCCACGCCCGGGTCGGCCGTGCGCCGGCGCGCCTCCGCCGAGAAGCGTCGGGGCCCGAGCCACTCTCGGACGAGGGCCTCGCTGACGCGGATCGGCTCCTCGCGGCCCTGCGCGACCTGCACCGCCGCCTTGCGGCAGAGGTCGGCGATCCGGCGCTCGAGCCCGCGCACGCCCGCCTCGCGCGTGTACTCGCGGATCAGGAGCCGCAGCACGCGGTCGCCGATCGCGAGCTGCCGGCGCGCGAGGCCGTGCGCCTCGATCTGCTTGGGGACGAGGTAGCGCTTGGCGATCCCGAGCTTCTCGTCCTCGGTGTAGCCGGAGAGCTGGATCACCTCCATCCGGTCGAGCAGCGGCCCCGGAATCGTGTCGGTCGTGTTCGCGGTGCAGATGAAGAGCACGCGCGAGAGGTCGAACGGCAGGTCGAGGTAGTGGTCGCGGAAGGTGCGGTTCTGTTCCGGGTCGAGCACCTCGAGCATCGCGCTCGCCGGGTCGCCGCGCACGTCGGCGCCCATCTTGTCGATCTCGTCGATCAGGAGCACGGGATTCGCCGACTCGGCGTCGCGGAGCGCGCGGATGATCGAGCCGGGCATGGCGCCGACGTAGGTGCGCCGGTGGCCGCGGATCTCGGCCTCGTCGCGGACGCCGCCGACCGACAGCCGCGCGAAGCGCCGCCCGAGGGTGCGGGCGATCGACTGCCCGAGCGACGTCTTGCCCACTCCGGGCGGGCCGACGAAGCAGAGGATCTGGCCGGAGGGGTCGTTGCGCAGCTTCGAGACGGCGAGGTGCTCGACGATCCGCTCCTTCACCTTCTCGAGGTCGTAGTGGTCCTCGTCGAGAACTCGTCGCGCGCGGTCGAGGTCGAGGTTGTCGGGGGTGGTCACGTTCCAGGGCAGCGTCGCGATCCAGTCGAGGTAGGTGCGGATGACGCCGTACTCGGCTGCCGCGGCGGGCAGCCGCTCGAGCCGGGCCAGCTCGCGGTCCGCCGCCTTGCGCGCCTCCTCCGGCAGGTCGAGCCCCGCGAGGCGCTCGCGCAGCTCGTTCACCTCCGCCTGCTCGGGGTCGGCCTCGCCCAGCTCCTGCTGGATCGCCTTGAGCTGCTGGCGCAGGAAGAACTCGCGCTGGCCCTTCTCCAGCTCGGACTGCACCTGCGACTGGATCTTCGTGCCGAGCTCGAACACCTCGAGCTCGCGGCTCAGGATGCGCGAGACCTCGCGCAGGCGCTCGCCGACGTCGGCCAGCTCGAGCAGGCGCTGCTTCTCCTCGGTCTTCAGGCGCAGCGTCGAGGCGATCAGGTTGCAGAGCGCGCCCGGGTCGTCGACGTTGGCGACCGCGAGTTGCAGCTCCTCCGGCAGGTACGGGGCGAGCCCGATGATGCGGGTGAACAGGCTCTGGACGCTCCGGGTCAGCGCCTCGAGCTCGCGGCTCTCCTCGACGATGTCGGGGATCTCGGTGAAGATGCCGACGAGGTACGGCTCGTCGGCCAGCGGGCGCTCCAGGCGGATGCGACGCAAGCCCTGGACGAGGATGCGCAGCGTCCCGTCGGGGACGCGGATCATCTTGTGCACGATCGCCGAGGTGCCGATCTCGTAGACGTCGCTCCAGCCGGGCCGCTCGACCTCGGGGTCGCGGACGGTGAGGAGGGCGAGCATCCGCTCGCCGCCGACGACGTCATCGATCAGGGCGATCGAGCGCTCCTGCCCGATCGCGAGCGGCGTCATCGAGTCCGGGAAGACGACCGTCTCCTTGAGCGGCAGCACCGGGAGCTGCGCGGGCAGCTCCTGCGCGATCCGCAGCGGCGTCTCCTCCTGCTCGAGCGCGGTCACCGACGCCGCACCTCGATCGGCACGCGCTGCTGCCGCGGCGATGCGACCGTGAGCGGCAGCTCGATCCGCAGCATGCCCGCGTCGTAGCTCGCGACGGCGCGCTCCGTGTCGACCTCGTCGGCGAGGTCGATCCGTCGCTGGAAGGGGCCGTACTCGATCTCCATCTGCTGGTAGCGCGCGCCCTCGGCGTGGGGCCGCTCGCGCGTGCCGGCGACGACGAGCGCGCGGCCGGTCGCGACCACCTGCACCGTCGCCGGGTCGACGCCCGGCAGCTCGACGATCACGTGCAGCGTCGGCGGGTCGTCGGTGCGGTAGCAGTCGCACTGCGGGCGGAAGCCGTGCTGGAGCCGGCGCGAGTAGCGCGGCACGTGCCAGAGCTCGACGAACAGCTCCTGGATCTCGCCCTGCAGATCGCCGATGTGGCGGCGCCGTTCGGCCATCGAGCAAAACCTACCCAGTGGTCGACTGTGAGAAGCATGGTGCCCGTGCTCCGGCTCGTCGTCGCGGTCGTCGCGGCGCTCCTCTCCGTCTGGTTCGCCGCCGTGCGCAGCCTGCCGGAGGTGCGTCGCCGCAAGGCCGTTCGGCGCTGCGAGGTAGCCTGGCCCGGATGTCCCGCTGGACGGCGCTCGTGCTCCGCTGGCGCTGGCTCGTGCTCGCGCTCTGGGTCGTCGCGATCGGCCTCGGCGTCGCCGCCGCGCGCGACCTGCACCGGCTCACCTCGAACGAGTTCTCCGTCCCGGGCACGGACTCGGAGCGCGCGCGGGTGATCCTGCAACGGCGGTTCGGCGATCGCAGCGACGGCTCCTTCCTCGTCGTCTTCCGGACGCGGGGCCCGGCGCGGGTGACGCCGCGACTGGAGGCGGCGATCGCGCGGGGAGCGGCGGTCGTACCCGGCGGTCGCGCCCAGCCGCTGCGCGCCGTGGACGACGTGGTCTACGGCTCGATCACCTCCGGTCTCGACCTCGCGCGCGCCAAGGGCTACGCGGACGCGGTGCTGCGCGCGCTGCGGCCGCCGCCGGGGGTTCGCGCCTACGTCACCGGGCAGGCGGCGATCCAGCACGACCTCGATCCGATCTTCAGCGCCGACCTGAGCAAGGGCGAGTCGATCGCGCTGCCGATCGCGCTCGTCGTGCTCCTGCTCGTGTTCGGGCTCTCCGCCGTGGTGACGATGCCGCTCCTCTTCGCGGCGGCGACGATCTTCGGCACGCTCGGGGTCGTCTGGCTCGCCGCGCATGTGCTCGTGATGGCGACCTACGCGACGAACCTCGTCGAGCTGATCGGGCTCGGGATCGCGATCGACTACTCGCTGCTCGTCGTCTACCGCTACCGCGAGGAGCTCGCGCGCGGCGGCTCCGTGGAGGACGCGATTCGGCGCACGATGGCGACCGCGGGCCGCGCGGTCGTGCTCTCCGGCGCCACGGTGGCGATCGGGCTCGCGCTGCTCTTGCTCCTGCCGGTGCCGTTCATCCGCTCGCTCGGCGTCGCCGGCTTCTTCATCCCGCTCTTCTCGATCGCGGGCGCGGTGACGCTGCAGCCGGCGCTGCTCTCGCTGTACGGCCGCCGCGGCGTGCGGCGCATCCCGCTCCTGCCCGCACGCCTGCGCGCCGAGGCGGAGACGGGCTTCTGGCACCGGCTGGCGGGCTGGATCATGCGCCGCCCCCTCGCCTTCCTGCTCGCGGGCGCGGCCGTCCTGCTCGCGCTCGCGGCGCCGGTGTTCGCGCTGCGGCTGACGCCGGGCTCGATCCGCGGCATCCCGGAGTCGCCGCAGTCGGTGCGCGGCTTCATGCTGCTGACCCGCGCGGTAGGGGCGGGCACCGTGTCGCCCACGCAGATCGTCGTCGACACGGGGCGGCGCGGCGGCGCGGCGGCACCCGGCGTGCGGGCGGCGGCGCGGCGGCTCGTCGGCGAGCTGCGGCGCGACCCCGAGGTCGTGGCCGTGCGCACGGGAAGCCGGTGGCCGTACGTCGACGAGAGCCGCCGCTACCTGCAGGTGGTGGTCGCGGGCCGGCACGAGTACGGGGAGGCGCCCGCGCAGTCGTTCGTGCACCGACTGCGAGGAACCTTCGTGCCGGGGGCGCGCTTCCCGGCCGGCGTGCGCGTGCTCGCGGGGGGCGGGCCGCCGCAGGGAGTCGACTTCCTCCGCCGCGCATACGGCGTCTTCCCGTGGCTCGTCGCGGGCGTGCTCGTGCTCACGTACCTGCTGCTCGCGCGGGCGTTCCGGTCGCTGGTCCTGCCGCTCAAGGCGGTGCTCCTCAACTTGCTCTCGGTGGCCGCGAGCTACGGGATGCTCGTGCTCGCCTTCCGCTACGGAGTCGGGCGGGACGTGCTCGGCCTGTACCGGATCGACCAGGTCGAGGGCTGGATCCCGATCTTCCTGTTCGCGATGCTGTTCGGCCTCTCGATGGACTACGAGGTGTTCCTCGTCACGCGGATGCGCGAGAGCTGGGACGCCGGGCGCGACAACAGGGAGGCGGTCGCCGAGGGGCTCGAGCGGACCGGTCGGATCGTGACGGCGGCGGCGGTGATCATGGTGGCGGCGTTCTCCGCGTTCGTCGCCGGGAGGATCGTGGGGCTGCAGGAGTTCGGGCTCGGGCTGGCGGTGGCGATCCTCGTCGACGCGACGCTCGTGCGCGCCGTGCTCGTCCCGTCGCTGATGGCGCTCCTCGGCCGCTGGAACTGGTGGCTGCCGCCGCCCGCCGCGCGGCTCTTGCGCGTGCCGCCGTCGCCGCTTCGGCGGCCCCTGCCGGCCGTCTCCGCGGCCGCCGAGTGACGTCGCGTCAGGGGGCGCCGGCGGCGCGGGCGCGGGCGACGAGCGCTTCGGCGAGCCGGCGGGAGGCCGCGTCCACGAGCTCGCCCTCGTCGCGGACGGCGCCGTCCGCGGCGAGGAGCCGCCGCGCCCGCGCGAGCTCCTCCGGGGAGGGCGTGAACACCTCGTTCACCGGCGCGATCTGGCTCGGATGGATCACCCACTTGCCGTCGAAGCCGTGGGCGAGCGCGCGCCGTGCCGAGGCGACGAGCCCGTCCTCGTCGTCGAGCACCGCGTGCGGCCCGTCGATCGGCTGCAGGCCGTTCGCGCGCGCCGCGACCGCGATCCGCGCCAGCGCGTAGTCCCAGGAGCCCGCGCCGATCGTCAGCACCGGCACCCCGACCGAGGCGGCGAAGTCGGCCGGGCCGAAGACGAGCGCCTCGAGGCCGTGGCCGGCGCCGGCGATCCGCTCCACCTCGGTGAGCCCGCGCGCGGTCTCGATCTGCGCCTCGATCCCCACCCCCGCGGGCAGCCGGGCGGCCACCGCGGCCAGGTCGTCGGGGGACTCGACCTTCGGGACGACGACCGCGTCGGGCCGCGCCTCCGCGGCCGCCGCCAGGTCGTCCTCCCACCAAGGCGTCCCCACGCCGTTGATCCTGATCGCGGTCGTGCGCGCGAGGCGTCCGCGCAGCGCCGGCACGGCCTGCTCCCGCGCCAGATCCTTCTCGGCTTCCGCGACCCCGTCCTCGAGGTCGACGATCACCTCGTCCGCGTCGAGCGTCGCCGCCTT
>JADGHP010000070.1 GCA_019683855.1 Thermoleophilia bacterium | reverse complement strand
GAACGGACACGTCCCGCGACCTGGTCAGGGGACATGGCCGATAGGGGCGAGTCGGCGCGGTGACGCCGCTACTCGCTCAGCAGCCGCCGCAGCACGTACGGGAGGATGCCGCCGTGGCGCAGGTACTCGCGCTCGCGCGGGGTGTCGAGGCGGACGCGGGCGCGGAACTCCTTGCCGTCGGCGCGCACCGTCACCTCGCTCGCCTCGGCGTTCTCGATGCCGAGGATCGAGAACTCCTCGCGGCCGGTCAGGCCGAGCGACTCGCGGCTCTCGCCCGGCATGAACTGGAGCGGCAGCACGCCCATCATCAGCAGGTTCGAGCGGTGGATGCGCTCGTACGACTCGGCGATCACCGCGCGGACGCCGAGCAGGCTCGGCCCCTTCGCCGCCCAGTCGCGCGAGGAGCCGGAGCCGTACTCCTTGCCCGCGAGCACGATCGTCGGGACGCCCTCCTCGCGGTAGCGCATCGCCACGTCGAAGATCGAGCCCTCCTCGCCGTCGGGCAGGTGCACCGTCCAGGTGCCCTCGCTGCCGGGGACGAGCTGGTTCCGCAGGCGTACGTTCGCGAAGGTGCCGCGCACCATCACCTCGTGGTTGCCGCGCCGCGAGCCGTAGGAGTTGAACGCGCGCCGCTCGACGCCGTGCTCGATCAGGTACTGGCCTGCGGGGGAGTCCGGTCGGATCGCGCCGGCGGGGGAGATGTGGTCGGTCGTGACCGAGTCGCCCAGCGAGACGAGGCAGCGCGCCCCCACGATGTCCTCCACCGTCCCCGGCTCGCGGGACATGCCCTGGAAGTACGGCGGCTGCCGCACGTAGGTGGACGCCGGATCCCACGCGTAGAGCTCACCCAACGGAGCCTCGAGCGCCCGCCAGCGCTCGTCGCCGGTGAAGACGTCCGCGTAGGTGCGCCGGAACATCTCGCCCTGCACCGCCTCGCCGATTACGCGGTCGATCTCCTCGCGGCTCGGCCAGATGTCGCGCAGGTACACGTCGTTGCCGTCCTCGTCCTGCCCGAGCGGCTCGGAGGCGAGGTCGATGTCCATGCGGCCGGCGAGCGCGTACGCCACCACGAGCGGCGGCGAGGCGAGGTAGTTCGCCTTCACGTCCGAGTGGATGCGCGCCTCGAAGTTGCGGTTTCCGGAGAGGACGGAGCAGACGACGAGGTCGCCCTCCGCCACCGCTGCGGCGATCGGCTCCGGCAGCGGGCCGGAGTTGCCGATACAGGTCGTGCAGCCGTAGCCGACGACGTTGAAGCCGAGCTCGTCGAGGTAGCGGTCGAGGCCCGCGCGCCGGTAGTACTCGGTGACGACCTTCGAGCCCGGCGCGAGCGAGGACTTCACCCACGGCTTGCGCCGCAGCCCGCGCTCGACGGCGTTCCGCGCCAAAAGCCCGGCCCCGATCATCACGGAGGGGTTCGACGTGTTCGTGCAGGAGGTGATGGCGGCGATGACGACCGAGCCGTGCTCGAGCGCGTAGTCCTCGCCCGGCACCGGCACGCGCGTCCGCGCCGCCGTCGCGGCGGGAGCCGCCGCCGGGGCCCCGTTCTCGGAGCTGTCGCCGGTGGTCGGATCGCTCGCCGGGAAGGTGTCCGCGACCTCCTTGTCGTAGCTCCCGTTGGCGTACTCGACGCCGAAGGTGCCGAGCGCCTCGAGGAAGCCCTCCTTGGCGCGCGCGAGCGGGACGCGGTCCTGCGGGCGGCGCGGCCCCGCGAGCGACGGCTCGACGTCGCCCAGATCGAGCTCGACCACCTGCGAGTAGGTCGGGTGGTCGTCGGGCTCGTGCCAGAGCATGTTCTCCTTGCAGTAGGCCTCCACCAGCGCGATCCGCTCCTCGGGGCGCCCGGTGAGCCGCAGGTACTCGAGGGTCACCTCGTCGACCGGGAAGAAGCCGCAGGTCGCCCCGTACTCCGGGCTCATGTTGCCGAGCGTCGCGCGGTCGGCCAGCGCGAGCGAGCCGACGCCGGGGCCGAAGTACTCGACGAACTTGCCGACGACGCCCGTCCGGCGCAGGATCTCGGTCACGGTCAGGACGAGGTCGGTCGCGGTCGCTCCCTCGCGCAGCGCGCCGGTGAGCCGGAAGCCGACGACCTGCGGCACGAGCATCGAGAGCGCCTCGCCGAGCATCGCCGCCTCCGCCTCGATCCCGCCGACGCCCCAGCCGAGCACGCCGAGCCCGTTCACCATCGTCGTGTGCGAGTCGGTGCCGACGAGGGTGTCCGGGAAGGCGACGCCGTCGCGGGACTCGACGACGCGGGCGAGGTACTCGAGGTTCACCTGGTGGCAGATGCCCGTGTTCGGCGGCACCACCTTGAAGTTCGCGAACGCGCTCTGGCCCCAGCGCAGGAAGGCGTAGCGCTCCCGGTTGCGCTCGAACTCGAGCTCGACGTTACGCTCGATCGCGAGCCGCGTCGCGAACTCGTCCACCTGCACCGAGTGGTCGATGACGAGCTCCGCCGGAATGAGCGGGTTGATCCGCTCCGGGTCGCCGCCCTGCTCGCGCATCGCGTCGCGCATCGCGGCGAGGTCGACGATCGCGGGGACGCCGGTGAAGTCCTGGAGGAGGACGCGCGCCGGCATGAACGAGATCTCGCGCGACGGCTCCGCGTCTGCCACCCAGCCGGCGACCGCCTCCACCTCCGCCTCGGTGCCGTTGCGGAGGACGTTCTCGAGCAGGATCCGCAGCGTATAGGGGAGCCGCGCCACGTCCCACCGCGCCTGCAGCGCGTCGAGCCGGTAGATCCGGTAGGTCGTGTCGCCGACGCGCAGCTCGCTGGGCTCCACCATCCCCTCGATTCAAGCAGAACGCCGCCGCGCGCCGTCCGCCACCGCCTCGCCCCCCGATCTGCTCCCCCGCCGCGGCGTCGCCGTCGGCCCTTCGCGCCCCTCCGCACGCTCGCTAACGCGCGCTTAACACGCCGTAACCCGCGTTGAACCCCGCGGCGCTACAACAGATCTCGTGAGCGGCGGCACGGCTTCCTCGCGGGCTCTTCTCGCGGCGGCGCTCATCGGCGCGGGCGCGGTGGGCGCGGGCCTCGCCGTCGGCATCGTCGCCGCGGTCGGGGGCCTCGGCGGCGCCACGACGACCGTGCGCGAGGTGCTCTCCGCCGGCGCCGGGCCGTCCTCGAGCGAGCCGGCGACGTTCGCGCGCGCCTCGAGGCCGTTGACGATCCACGAGATCTACCTGCGCGCCGCGCCGGGCGTCGTGCAAGTGACCGCCACCCAGCAGGTGACCGCGGCGCCCGACCCGTTCGCCGACCCGTTCGGCTTCTTCGGCCCGCAGACGGAGACGCAGCAGGTGCTCGGCTCCGGCTTCGTCATCGACAAGGCCGGCCACATCGTCACGAACTACCACGTCGTCCAGGGGGCGAGCCGCGTCGAGGTCAGCTTCTCCAACGACGAGCGGCTGCCAGCGCGCGTGATCGGACGCGACCCGTCGACCGACGTCGCCGTGCTCCAAGTGAAGGCGCGGCCGCGCGCCCTCTCGCCGCTTCAGCTCGGCGACTCGGATCGCGTCCAGGTCGGGGACGCGGTCGTCGCGATCGGCAACCCCCTCGGCGAGGACCGCTCGATCACCGCGGGGATCGTCAGCGCGCTGCAGCGCTCGATCGTCGCGCCGAACGGGGCGCCGATCGACCACGTGATCCAGACCGACGCCGCGCTGAACCACGGCAACTCCGGCGGTCCGCTCCTGAACGCGCGCGGCGAGGTGATCGGCGTCAACTCGCAGATCCAGACCGCGGGCGGGAACGGGAACATCGGCATCGGCTTCGCGATCCCGATCAACACGGTGAAGAGCGTCGCCGCCCAGCTCATCGCGAAGGGCGCCGTCGTGCACCCGTTCCTGGGCATCGAGGTGCGGGCGATCACCCCCGAGATCGCCCGCCTCTTCAGGCTGCCGGTGCGGCGCGGGCTGCTCGTCGGCTCCGTCTGCCGCGCGAGCGGCGCCGCGCGGGCCGGTCTCCGCGGCGCGCGGCAAGAGGTCACGGTCGCGGGCGACACGTGGCCGCTCGGCGGCGACATCCTCGTCAAGGCGGACGGCGTGACGCTCGACAGCGCCGGGCGGCTCCGCTCCCTCGTCGCCGACAAGAAGCCGGGCGACACGCTCCGCCTCGAGATCGTCCGCGGAAGCAGAACCATGGAGGTCACGACGAAGCTTGGACGACAGCCTCTCTCTCCCCGTTGCTGATCGTCCGGCTCGGCCCCACACCCCATGGGGCCGGCTCCCCGGCCGTCGGCCAGCGCGGCCGCTGGGAGCGCGAGACGGGGCCCCGACCGCCTGCCCGGGGCCCCGTCTCATCTCCGCCCGAGCGCCCCGTGCTCGGGCGGCGTGAGCGACCCGTAGCGGTCGGTGCGCGCCTGCGGCTACCGTTGCGCGCGTGGAGCGCGAGGAGATCCAGCTCGGCCGTGCCGGCAGCGTAGAGACCGCCCAGCCGGGCGAGGACGAGGAGCTCTGGAGCGGGGAGGACGGCGGCGACCACACCGGCTGGTTCTGCGTCCGCACCGATCCGTTCCCGTGCCCGGCGCCAGGCTGCTCCTTCGTCGCCGAGTTCATGACGGCCGCACACCTCGTCCTCGTCTGGGAGGAGCGCGACGACCCCAACCTGCTCCGCCACGCGCAGCGGGCGAAGGAGGTGGGACGTAACCCGCGCATCGTCTCGTACGAGCCCATCTACGGGCCGAGCGCCTCGTACTACGCGTGGGAGGCCGCGGGGCGGCCGGTGCACGGCATCCGCGGCAAGTGATCCCAGCGCGCTTCGGCGAGTCGCCGCCGCTCTCGCTCGGGGTCGAGGAGGAGGTGATGATCCTCGACGCGCGCACGCTCCAACCGGCCGCCGCCGTGCACGTCCTCCTCGACGGCGTCCGCGGGCTCGACCTCCCCGGCGTCCTCAAGACGGAGATGCACGCGTCCGTCGTCGAGCTGAACACCGGGATCTGCGCCGACGTGGAGGAGGCTGTGGCCGCGCTTCGCGAGCTCCGCTCCGCCGCCGCTCGGGTGGCGCGCACGAACGGGCTCGCGCTCGCCGCCGCGGGCGCGCACCCGACGGCGCCGCTCGAGACGCTGCCGGTCGTGGAGGAGGAGCGCTATCTGGCGATGATCCGCCAGATCGGTCGCGCCGCGCTCCGGCAGGGCGTGAGCGGCCTCCACGTGCACGTCGGCGTCGAGTCGGCGGAGCGCTGCTACGAGCGGCTCGAGGCCGTGCTCCCGTGGCTTCCGGTCGTGCTCGCCCTGTCGGCCAACTCGCCGTTCGCGGACGGCGTCGACTCCGGGATGCTGTCGGTGCGCGCGCCGATCCTCGCCGAGCTGCCGCGCGCGGGGCCGCCGCCCGCGTTCGGAACGTACGCGGCCTGGGAGGCGTGGGTCGAGCGGCTCGCTCGCGCTGGAGTGCTCGAGGACGAGACCCGGATCTGGTGGGACGTGCGACCCCACCCGCGGCTAGGCACGCTGGAGATCCGCGTCGCCGACCAGCCGACCGCGCTCGCGCGCACCGAGCTGCTCGTGCGGCTCCTCCGCGACCTCGTCGAGCGCGCGCCCCCGCGAGCGGCCGACCCGGCGGCCCGCGGCGACTACCTCCAGAACCGCTGGGCGGCAGCGCGCTTCGGCCTCGAGGCGGAGCTGCTGCACCCCGACGGCGATCGGCTCGTGACCGCTCGCGAGCTCGCGGCCGAGCTGCTCGGCGCCGAGCCGCCGGAGCCGGAGGCGCTGCGCCAGCTCGAGGTCGCGGCGCGGGACGGGCGCGAGGGCGTTGCGGCGGACCTCGTCGCCCGGACGGTAGCCTGAGCGTCAATGGCGACCCGGACCGAGACGATCCACGTCAGCGGCATCCGCTGCGAGCGCTGCGTGATGCGCCTGGCCGGCGCGCTCGAGGGCCACGAGGGGCTGGAGTTCGCGAACGCGAACCTGATGGGCCAGGTCACGCTGGCGTGGGACGACGAGCGGACGAGCCGGGAGGCGATCGTCGAGAAGCTCGCGAAGTCGGGCTTCCGCGAGATCGACAACGGCGTGGAATAGGCGCCGCCGCTCGGCCGTTCCGGGACGTATGACCTGCGCTGCTACGGTTGCGCGCGTGGAGGCCGACACGGAGGAAGGGTTCGAGCGGCCCGAGACCGAGGCGGCGCAGCGGCTCGCCGCAGGTGCACGCGACCGCGTGCGCTTCGAGGAGGAGGCGCTCGCGCTCGCCGACCAGGTCTACCGCGTCGCGCGCCATCTCGCCGGCTCGCGCGAGGAGGCCGAGGATCTCGTCCAGGAGACGTACGCGCGCGCCTTCCGGAGCTGGCGCTCCTTCCAGCCGGGCACCAACCTCCGCGCCTGGCTGCTCCGGATCCTGACGAACATCAACATCGACCGGGGACGGCGCGACCAGCGGGCGCCGCAGATGCAGGCGCTCGAAGCGAACGACTACTTCCTCTACGACCGGCTCGCGGAGAGCGACGACGGGATCACCGACGAGGAGCGCGTCGTGGAGCGGCTCTCCCAGGACGACGTCGTGGCCGCGCTCTCGGCGGTGCCGCACGACTTCCGCGACGTCCTCGTGCTCGTCGACATCGGAGACTTCAGCTATCAGGACGCCGCGCAGATCCTCGACATCCCGATCGGGACGGTGATGTCGCGGCTCCACCGCGGACGCCGCATCCTCAAGCGCGAGCTGGCCGAGTCGGCGGTCGGGGAGCGGACATGAAAGACCCCTGCGCGCACTGCGAGGAGATGATGCAGCCGTACCTCGATCGGGTGCTCACCGACGAGGAGATGAGCGAGGCGGAGGCCCACCTCGACGAGTGCGAGCAGTGTCGCCGGCGCTACCGGTTCGAGGAGAGCCTGCGCATCTACGTGCGTCAGGCGGTGGACGAGCAGATGCCGCCCGAGCTGAAGGAGAAGCTGGCGGCGCTGCGGATCCCGCTCGACTGAGGCGCTACCCGCGGGTATCGACGTCGCCCGGCGGCTCGAGGTCGTCGCAGTCGACGAGGCGCCCCTCGAGGCTTCGGGCGCCCTCGTCTGGGACGCGCGCCCAGGCGGGGCGCGCGAGCAGCACCGGGTGGAGGCGGACGCCCCCGTAGGCGGCGGCGACCACGTCCCCGCCCTCGTCTCGCCACGAGGCGACGACGCGGTCGACCGCGCGCGGGTCGAGGCTCGGGCCGTCCGCGAGCGCCACCACGGCTGCGTCGGCGTCCGGCGGGAGCGCCGCGAGGCCGCAGCGAAGCGACGCGCCGGGCCCTCGCGCCCACTCCGCGCAGCGGACGGTGGGCGCGTCGGTCGCGACGTCGTGCGCGCCGAGCACGACGAGGATCCCGTCGAGGGTGCTCGCCGCGCGGAGCGCTCCGAGCACCCTGGGCAGTAGCTCCGCCTGCTTCGGCGGCGACACGCCGTAGCGCGACGACGCGCCGGCTGCGAGAACGACCGCGTGGACGCTCATGCCGTTCGTGAGGGCGGTGTCTGCCAACGTTCCACCTGCAACCCGGGTGCGGCGAGGAGCGCGACCTGCATCC
>JADGHP010000069.1 GCA_019683855.1 Thermoleophilia bacterium | reverse complement strand
CCGCGACGCCGCGAGCCGAAGCCCCCCGCCCCGGCCGAGCGGCTCCTCCTCCCCCACCGGCTCGATCTCGGCCCCCAGGCCGCCGAGCGCGTTCACGAACGCGTCCTCCTGCCCGGCGCGGCAGGCGACGATGACGCGCGTCACGCCGGCGGCGACGAGCCGGGCGACCGTGTACTCGGCGAGCGGGAAGCCCGCCACGGGCACGAGCGGCTTCGGCAGCCCCTGGGCCGCCTCCCCGAGGCGCTCCGCCTTTCCGCCTGCGAGCAGCAGGGCTTCCATCAGCCGGCGAGCTCCCGGTCGAGCCGACGCGGCTCCCCGTTCGGGGAGGAACGACGCGGCCGGCCGATCCCCTCGTACTCGAACCCGGCGGCGATCGCCGCCTCGGGGTCGAGCAGGTTGCGGCCGTCGATGATGAGCGGGTTCGCCATCGCGTCCCGCACCTCGGCGCAGGCAAGCTCGCGCAGCTCCGGCCACTCGGTGACGACAACCGCCGCGTCCGCGCCGCGCACCGCGTCCAGCACCGTCTCGCAGAGCTCGACCCCGTGGAGGTCGTCCGGCCGCGCGACCGGGTCCCAGGCGCGCACCTCCGCGCCCTCGGCGAGCAGCCGGTAGGCGATGACGCGGCTCGGGGCCTCGCGCATGTCGTCGGTGTTCGGCTTGAACGCGAGCCCGAGCACCGCGATCGTCCGGTCGCGGAGGCTGCCGAGCCGCTTCTGCAGCTTCTGCACGACGCGCCGCTTCTGCAGCTCGTTCACCTCCCACACCGCTTGCAGGAGCAGGAACGGGTAGCCGGAGTTGCCGGCGAGCTGCTTGAGCGCGGTCACGTCCTTGGGGAAGCACGAGCCCCCGAAGCCGATCCCGGCGCGCAGGAAGTGCGGGCCGAGCCGGTGGTCGAGCCCGACGCCGCGCGCCACGTCGACCACGTCGGCGCCGACGAGCTCGCAGACGTTCGCGATCTCGTTGATGAAGCTGATCCGGGTGGAGAGGAACGCGTTCGCGGCGAGCTTCACGAGCTCGGCGGAGGCGACATCGGTGCGGACGACCTCCGTGTCGAGACCGGCGTGCAGCTCGACCACCCGCTCCGCGTCGTCGGGGTCGAAGGCGCCCACGACGATGCGGTCGGGGTTCATGAAGTCCGAGACGGCGCTCCCCTCGGCGAGGAACTCCGGGTTGGAGACGTAGCCGACCTCCCGCAGGCCGCGCGCGTCGAGCCGCGCCCGCACCTTCTCGCCGGTGCCGACGGGGACGGTGCTCTTCATCACCAGGACAGGCCGGCCGGGGAGGCCGTCCGGCAGCTCGTCGATCACCTGCCACACCGCCGCGAGATCGGCGTCGCCCGAGTAGGTCGGCGGGGTGCCGACGGCGACGTAGAGGATGTCCGCGCCCTCGACCGCCTCGCGCACGTCGAGCGTGAAGACGAGCCGGTCGCGGTTCCGCTCGAGCACCTCGTCCAGGCCCGGCTCGTAGATCGGCACCTCGCCGGCGCGCAGCCGCTCGATCCGCTCGGGGACGACGTCGCGCACGACAACCTCGTGCCCGAGGTCGGCGAAGCAGGCCCCGGTGACGAGCCCGACGTAGCCGGCGCCGAACATGCCGATGCGTGCCACGATCCGGAACCCTACTTGCCGAGCGGGCGCAGCCCCTTCGCGATGGCGATCATCGTCTCGTTCGAGAGCTCGTCGAGCAGCGTGTTCACGACCCAGTAGCTCGCCTTCGGGGTGCGCAACACGATCATGTGGATGCGGCCGCCGCTCGTGTAGAGGTCGTAGCGACGGCCGCCGATCGTCGCGTGACCGGTCGGGTTGGCGAGGATCGGCGCCGAGTTCCACGTCGTCTCCTCGATCTGCCAGTAGACGTTCCCGGCGGGCGTGACGAAGGTCATCACCACCGCGTGCTGGTTGCGCGCCGGCTTGTAGACGCGCACGGGATCCATCGACGACAGGCGCGACCCGCTCGCGATCAGGTGCGGGACCATGAGCGTGAACGGCACCTGGGACGCGACCTGCCGGAGCGGCTCGAGCGTCGCGCCGGGGTCGTCGCTCACCGCCGGCGGCTGGCGCGGCGGGGTCGGCTGCGCAGGCGGCGGCGTCGACAGCGTGCCGTCGAAGCTCGTCCCGAAGGCGACCACCGTGAGCGGGTTCCCGGCCTGCTGCGCGTAGGGGGCGATCGCGGGCGAGAACGGCGCGACGCGGACGTCCGAGCCGAACAGCGGCCGCAGCTGCGTCGCCGCCTGACGGGCGTTCGGCTGCACCGGGTCGTAGTAGATCGTCGTTCCCGTCGTCTGGCTGGGCGCGTTCGCGGGTACCGAGGGCGGGAGCTGCTTCGTGTCGTAGCCGAGCCGCGAGAGGAGGTAGCTCGTGTTGGCGGCGCGGCCGGCGACGTTGCCCGCGTTGAGCACGAGCGTCGAGATCTGCGACGGCCTGAGCGCGCGATGCTTGCGCTTCGGCTTGCGCTTGATCCCGAGCGCCTGGTCGCCCGCACGCTGGGGCAGGGTCACGTCCGGGTGCAGGAACCGCTGCACGGCCTCGTCGATCGCCGACTGCGGCGCGACGTACTCCGCGTTCTGCGGCCCGTACGGCTCGAGCTGCGAGGAGTCGATGCTGTTCCGGAACAGGTGGCCCGCCGGCAGGCTGTAGGCGAGACCGGCGTACGACTGGATCTCGGTGATGCTCGGCGCGCCGCCGCCGCCGCGGGCGATCTCGACGTTGCCCTTGACGGCGCTCACGACCCGCGGGATCTCCGTCAACGACAGGCTGCGGGCGAGCCGGCTCTTGAGCGCGTCGAGGAAGAGCTGCTGGCGCGCGAGCCGGTAGAGGTCGGAGTCGGTGTGCCGGTAGCGGACGTAGTCGAGCGCCTGCTGGCCGTTCAGCTTCTGGTAGCCCGGGTGCAGGTTGATCGCCGCGTAGCCGCTCCCGGGCGGGTTGTAGTAGCGGCGGTCGACGTTGACGTACACGCCGTGCAGCTTGTTGACGAGCACCTTGAAGCCGTGGAAGTCGACCGTGATCAGGTAGTTGATCTTGAGCCCCGTCAGGTGCTCGACGGTGTCGAGCGTACCCTTCGGCCCGCGGCAGAGCGTCCAGGCGGCGTTGATCCGGTCATGCGCGTAGACGGTGTCGCCGGAGCAGTAGATCGGGACGACCAGGTCGCGCGGGAAGGAAAGGAGCGAGAGCGTGCGCTGCTTCGGGTCGGCGCGGATGAGCATCACCGTGTCGGAGCGGGAGCCGGCGAAGTCGGACGCGTCGGCGCCCATCCGCCGGTCGTAGCCCGCGACGAGCGCGATCGCCGGCTCGGACGGCGAGGGCACCGCGTCCAGGATCTTCTGCGCCTGCTTCACCTGCGTGGAGTGCGCCGCGATCGCGTTCAGCGTCTGGTGGCCGTACAGGTAGAGCCCGCCGCCGAGCCCGGAGACGACGACGGCCAGCCCGAGCAGGATCCAGCCGACGATCCGCCCGACCGCCCGCATGGTCGAGCGCCGCGGCGGTTCCGGCTGCCGGTAGCGGCGCATCGGCTCGAGCACGATCGGCGGCACCGCGCCGTTGCCCTTGCCGTAGCCGTCGAGGCTGCCCGCCCGGCCGATTCCTCTCTTGAGCGTCGTCCGCATGCGAGATGGGCGCCCCTCCCGGGGCCCGGTCGAGGATAGCCGAGTGCCCGGCCCGGGCTGCCCGAAACCGGCGGGAGGACGGGTCGGGGAAGCTTGCCTAGGCCTCGACCGGCGCGGGGTCGACCCCCGGCTCGTAGGCGAGGTTGGGCCGCAGCCAGCGCTCCGCCTCGGCGACCGAGACGCCCTTGCGCGCCGCATAGTCCTCGACCTGGTCGCGGCCGATCCGGCCGACGGAGAAGTAGCGCGCTTCCGGGTGCGCGAGGTAGATGCCGCTCACGCTCGCGCCCGGGAGCATCGCGAACGTCTCCGTCAGCTCGATGCCCGCCTTCTCGGCGCCGAGCAGGTCGAAGAGCTTGCGCTTCTCGCTGTGGTCCGGGCACGCGGGGTACCCGAACGCCGGCCGGATGCCGCGGTAGCGCTCGGCGATCAGTTGTTCGTTCGAGAGCTTCGGGCCCGTCTCGTACCACTCGCGGCGAGCCACCTCGTGCAGGTACTCGGCGAACGCCTCCGCGAGACGGTCGGCGAGCGCCTTGACCATGATCGCGTGGTAGTCGTCTCGCTCGGCCTCGAAGCGAGCCACCAGCTCCTCGGCGCCGATGCCGGCGGTGACCGCGAACGCGCCCACGTGGTCGCCCGCGGGCGCGACGTAGTCGGCGAGGCAACGGTTCGGCCGCGTGTCGCCTCCGTACGAGGCGGCGTAGTCGCTCTGCTGGCGGAGGAAGTTGAAGCGCGTCTCGTTGTCATCGTGGACAACGATATCGTCGCCGTCGGACGACGCCGGCCAGAAGCCGTAGACGCCGCGCGCGACGAGCGACCCCTCCGCGACGATCCGGTCGAGCAGCCGCTGCGCGTCGTCGAAGAGCTCGCGCGCGGCCGGCTGCTCGAGGATCGCCGGGTAGCGGCCCTTCAGCTCCCAGGCGTGGAAGAAGAACTGCCAGTCCACGTACTCGCGCAGGGTCGCCAGGTCCGCCTCGACCAGGCGGACGCCCGTGAACGCGGGCACGGGCAAGTCGTCGAAGGAGACGCGGTGCCGGTTCTCACGCGCCCGCTCGATGGGCAGCAGCGGCCGCCGCTCCTTCTCCTCGTGCAGCTCGCGCAGCCGCTCCTGCTCGGCCCGGTTCTCGGCGTCGAGGCGCTTCCGCCGCACCGGATCGAGCAGGTCGGAGACGACGCCGACGACGCGCGACGCATCGAGCACGTGCACGACCGGCTGCGAGTACACGGGCGCGATCCGCACCGCGGTGTGCTGCCGCGACGTCGTCGCTCCGCCGACGAGCAGCGGCAGCGTCAGCTTGCGCCGCTCCATCTCGCGGGCGACGTCCACCATCTGGTCGAGCGAGGGCGTGATCAGCCCCGAGAGCCCGATCGCGTCGGCGCCCTCCGCGAGCGCGGTCTCGAGGATCCGCTCCGCCGGGACCATGACGCCGAGGTCGACGACCTCGTAGTTGTTGCAGCCGAGCACGACACCGACGATGTTCTTGCCGATGTCGTGCACGTCGCCCTTGACGGTGGCGAGCACCACCTTGCCCTGCGCCCGGCCGCCGCCCCCCGCCGCCTTCTCCCGCTCCATGAACGGCTCGAGGTAGGCGACCGCGCGCTTCATCACGCGCGCGCTCTTCACCACCTGCGGCAGGAACATCTTCCCGGCGCCGAACAGGTCGCCGACCACCTGCATGCCCGCCATCAGCGGCCCCTCGATCACGTCGAGCGGTCGCTCGTACTTGCGGCGCGCCTCCTCGGTGTCCTCCTCGACGAAGTCGACGATCCCGTGCACGAGGGCGTGCTCGAGCCGCTTCTCGACCGGAGCGTCGCGCCAGGAGAGGTCGCGCTCGCGCCGCGTCCCCTCGCCGCGCACGCGCTCGGCGTACTCGACGAGGCGCTCGGTCGCGTCCGGGCGGCGGTCGAAGATCACGTCCTCCACGCGCTCGAGCAGCTCCGGCTCGATGTCCTCGTAGACGACGAGCTGGCCGGCGTTGACGATGCCCATATCGAGACCGGCGCGGACCGCGTGGTAGAGGAAGGCGGAGTGCATCGCCTCGCGCACGGCGTCGTTGCCGCGGAAGGCGAAGCTGAGGTTCGAGATGCCGCCGCTCGTCTTCGCGCCCGGGCAGCGCTCCTTGATCAGCGGCAGCGCGTCGATGAACGCCTTCGCGAAGCCGTTGTGCTCCTCGATCCCGGTCGCCACGGCGAGCACGTTCGGGTCGAGGATGATGTCCTCGGGCGGGAAGCCGACGCGATCCACGAGCAGGCGGTAGGCGCGCTCGCAGATCTCGACCTTGCGCGCCGCGGTCTCGGCCTGACCCCGCTCGTCGAAGGCCATCACCACGACCCCGGCGCCGTAGCGGCGGACGCGCCGCGCCTGCTCGAGGAAGGTCTCCTCCCCCTCCTTGAGGCTGAGCGAGTTGACGATCCCCTTGCCCTGGATGCACTTGAGGCCCGCCTCGAGCACCGACCAGCGGGAGCTGTCGATCACGATCGGGAGGCGCGCGACCTCCGGCTCGGTGGCGAGCACGTTGAGGAAGGTCGTCATCGCCCGCTCGCCGTCGAGCAGGTCGGCGTCCATGTTGACGTCGAGGAGGTTCGCGCCGCCGCGCACCTGCTCGAGCGCGACCTCCACCGCCTCCTGGTAGGAGCCCGCCTCGATCAGCCGCCGGAAGCGCGCCGAGCCGGTGACGTTCGTGCGCTCGCCGATCATCACGAAGTTCCCAGCGACGCCTCCAGCGTCGCCGTCTTCCGGCCGGGCATCGGCGACTGGGCCGCCGCTGCTTCCAGCGGAAGCCGGGCCGATCTCGAACGGCTCGAGGCCGCTGAAGCGCGTGGAGCGCCGCGGCTCCGGGACGCGGCGCGGCGGCACCCCCTCGACGGCGGCGGCGATCGCCCGCACGTGCTCGGGCGTCGTGCCGCAGCAACCGCCGACGACGTTGACGAGACCGTCGCGCGCGAGCTCGCCGAGGAGGCGGCTCGTGTCCTCGGGTCGCTCGTCGTGCAGGCCGAGCTCGTTCGGGAGGCCGGCGTTCGGGTAGCAGGAGACCCAGGTCGTCGCCACGCGAGCCAGGTCCTCCACGAACGGGCGCATCTCCGCCGCCCCGAGCGAGCAGTTGACGCCGACGATCAGCGGGCGCGCGTGCTCGACCGAGATCCAGAACGCCTCCACGGTCTGCCCGGAGAGGTTGCGCCCGCTGCGGTCGACGGCGGTGAAGGAGAGCCACAGCGGCAGCTCGGGCGCCTCGTCGAGGGCGGCGGCGATCGCCGCCTTCGCGTTCAGCGTGTCGAAGACGGTCTCGATCAGGAGCAGGTCGACGCCGCCCTCGCGCAGCGCGCGGATCTGCTGCGCGTACGCCTCCGCCACCTCGTCGAAGGTGACCGCGCGGTAGGCGGGCTCGTCCACTCGCGGCGAGAGCGAGAGGCTGACGTTGAGCGGGCCCACAGAGCCGGCGACGAAGCGCGGCTTGTCGGGCGTGCGCGCGCTCCACTCGTCGGCGGCGCGCCGGGCGAGCCGGGCGCCCTCGAGGCTCATCTCGTACGCGGCGTCGCTGAGGCCGTAGTCGGCCTGGCCGATCGTCGTCGCGGTGAAGGTGTTCGTGGTCGCGATGTCGGCGCCAGCGGCGAAGTAGTCGTCGTGGATGCGGGCGACGACCTCCGGGCGCGTGAGGTTGAGCAGGTCGGGGTCGCCGGCGAGGTCGCGGGGGTGGTCGCGGAAGCGCTCGCCGCGGTACGCCTCCTCGCCGCGCACCTCGCGCTGGATGAGCACGCCCCAGGAGCCGTCGAGAACGGCGATCCGCTCCGAGAGAACCGCTTCGAGCTTGTCGCGTGCGTCCGCCATTGGTTGCTCCCGCCTTCGACTCCGGGAGCGCCCGCCGCGCCCTCGGCTCTTTAGGCGTTTGGTAACCCGGTCGCCAAGCTGCCTGTCAAAGCTGTCCGGGTCTTCACAGGCTACCA
>JADGHP010000068.1 GCA_019683855.1 Thermoleophilia bacterium | reverse complement strand
CCGGCGCGGATCGCCGGCGGCGGCGAGGCTCCCGTCCGCGCGCACCTCGACCGCGCTCACGCCGCCGAAGAAGAGGTTGCGGCGGCGGAAGCGGACGACGGGGTAGCCCGCGCGCTCGAGCAGATCGGCCACCGCGGGATCCTCGCAGTGCGCCACCCCGTCCTCCACGTGCAACCGCGGCGCCTCCACCGCCTCCTCGACGCCGAGCCCGCGCGCGACGACGTTCACCGTCACCTGCAGGATCGCGCCGCGCAGCCGCGCGCTGCCGGCGGAGCCGAGCACGAGCCGCGGCCGGCCGCCGCGCAGCACGAGCGAGGGCGCCATCATCGACGTCAGCCGCTCCCCGGGCCGCGCCCGCTCGGTCAGGTCGGCCTCGCCGAGCATGTTGTTCAGGTGGATGCCGGTGCCGGGAACGACGACGCCGCTGCCCGAGCCGAGCGACGCGGACAGGCTCGCCGCGTCGCCGCGCCCGTCCACGACCGAGATGTGCGTGGTGCCCGCGAGCACTCGCTTCGCCGCGCCGCCGCGGTGGAGCGCGCGCACGAAGCCCGGTCCGCGCACGGCCTCCTGCGCCTCCATGGCGGCCGCCACCTCGCGCGGCCCGGGCGGCCGCTCGCCGAGCGAGCGCAGGCCGAGCGCGACGAGCAGCCCGCCGCTGGAAGGAGGCGGGTTCGTGCGGAGCTCGTGTCCGCGGAACTCGGCCGTGAGCGGGCGACGGTGGACGACGCGGTAGGCGGCGAGGTCGTCGAGCGAGAGCCCGCCGCCGCCCGCGCGCACGTGCGCGACGATCCGCTCCCCCAGCTCGCCCCGGTAGAGGACCGCCGCCCCCTCCGCCGCGATCCGCTCGAGCGTCCCCGCGAGGTCGGGCAGGGCGAAGCGCTCGCCGGCCGCAGCCGCGCGCCCCGGCCCGTACATCGCGTCGCCCTCCGGCGAGTGGCGGAGCAGGCCGTCGAGGATGCGGTGCAGGTACGCCTGCGCCGGGGTCAGCACCACCCCCTCCCGGGCGAGCCGGGCCGCGGGCGCGACCAGCCCCGCCCACGGCAGCGTCCCGAAGCGCCGGTGCGCCTCCTCCAGCCCGAGCGCCGTCCCGGGCACGCCGACGGCGGCGGCGCCCGTTCGGAAGCGCTGCTGCGTGTCGCCGTCGAAGTCGACCGCGAGCTCGAGCAGCGGCCCCTCGGCGGCGGCGCGCGGGACGGCGACGAAGAAGTCGAGCAGGTGCGTGCGGCCGCGCGCGGCCTCGTGCACGAGCAGGAAGCCGCCCCCGCCCGGCCCGGTGAGCGGGCTCTCGCACACCCAGGACACCGCCGCGGCCGCGACGCACGCGTCGACCGCGTTGCCGCCCTCGCGCAGCACGCGCGCCCCGGCCTCGGCGGTGAGCGGATGCCCCGCGGCGATCGCACCCGGCATGCTGGGAGCGTACTCGCGCCCGCCCGCGACCTCGACCCGCGCGCGGGCGGCTCCCCGAGGCGCCGGGCCGCGCCCCTCCTCGCTCGTGGAAGCGGCGGCGGCGGCGCCGCGGTACCGTCTCGGCTGCATGAGGCGCACCGCAGCACTCGCCGCGGCCTGCCTGCTCGCGCTCGCCGCGGCGGGAGGCGCGCGGGCCGGCGGCTCCTCCGAGTTCTCGGGCCACCACCGGCAGCTCTTCCGCGTCGTCGTCGTGGACGGCCTCTCGACCGCGGACCTGCCGCGGCTCGCGCAGAGCGGCGCCGCGGTGGGGCTGCTCGTCCCGAACGCGGGCCCCCGGACGAGCGCGGGCTACGCGCTCGCCGGCATGGTGCGCGGGATCCTCTACAACGCGCGCCTGCCGAAGCCGACCGACTCGATCCTGATCCGGGTCGAGCACGCCCGGACGCCGCCGCGGCACGGACCCGCGATCGTGCTCGCGCTGCCGCCGCAGCACGCCGTCCCGAACACGCGCCGCTACCCGATCGCCGTGCTGGGACGCGGCTACCGGGGGCTGCTCCTCTCCAGGCTCACCCGCGTCCCCGGGCTCGTCTCGATGGCCGATGTCGCCCGCACCGCGCTCGGCACCGCCAACCGGCTGCGAGCGCAGGCCTCGGCGGATCCGGCGGCGGCGTTGACGCGCCTGGAGTCGCGGATCGTCTCGGCGCGCAGCTCGACGATGGCGGCGTCCGTGCTCGTGCTCGGGCTCCTGATCGCGTTCGCGCTCCTCTACCCGACGGGCGCGCCCACGGCGATCGGAGCGGCGCTCGCCGCGAACCTGGCCCTGGGCTGGATCGGCGGCGGGTCGGCCGCGGCGAGCGTGACGCTGCTCGGGCTCTGCACCGTCGCCGGCGGCCTCCTCGGGGCGCGGCTTTTGCGCTCGCCGCTCGCGCTCGGCGCCGCGCTCGTGCTCGTCGTCGCGGCGTACGCGGCCGCCATGCTCGCCCACCCGCCCGCGCTCTCGCTCGCGCCGCTGGGCCCCGAGCTGACAAGCCGTTTCTTCGGCGTCTCGAACGTGCTGGAGACGCTGCTCTTGGCGCCGGCGCTCCTCGCCGCGCGGCTGCTCGACGAGCGGCTCGGCCCGCTCGCGCTCGCCGGCGTCGGGGCGCTCGCGCTCGCGACGATCGCGGAGAACCGGCTGGGCGCCGACGGAGGCGGAGCGCTCGTCGTCGCCGCCGCCTTCGCGGTGCTCGCCGCAGGCGCGTGGGCGCGCAGCCGGCGCGTCGCCGTGCTCGCGCTCGCCGCGGCCCTGCTCGCGGCGCTGCTCCTGCTCGACCTCGACGCGGCCTCGAGCAGCCCCGACCACCTGCGCGGCGCCCTCGACGGCGGGGCGCGCGGCCTCGCCCGCGTTGCCGCGAACCGCGTCCCGCTCGCCTACGCGCGGATGCTCGAGCAGTGGTACCTCGTCTTCCCCGCGCTCGCGGTGCTCGCCGTCGGCCTCGCCGCCGCTCGTCGGGCTCGCTCGCGCCGCGACGCCGCCCTCGTCGCCTCGCTGCTCGTCGGGCTCGCTGTCTCGCTCCTCGTCAACGACTCGCCCGGGCCGGTGACGATCGCGGGGCTCGCCGCGCTGCTTGCGCTCGAGGGCGGGCTGCTGCGGCACGAGCTGCTGCCGTCGCTCCTGCGACGCGCCCTCGGGCGCCGGCTCCTCCCCGCCGGCGCAAGCGTCGCGAGCGCACGTCCGCAGGAGTAGGCTCCCGTGGTGTACCGGCGCGACCCGCTCGTCCGGGAGGCGCTCCTCGCCGCCGCGACCGCAGCCCTCGTCGCCGCCCTCCTCGCCTGGCTCGGGCCGCCGGGGAGCGACCTCGCCGCGCACGCCTACCAGCGCACGCTCTTCCTCCGACACGGCTTCACGCTCTGGAACAACTTCTGGTACGCGGGCCGCTACAGCTTCATCACCTACAGCGTCCTCTACTACCCGCTGGCCGCGCTGCTCGGCATCCGAGCGCTCGCGGTGGCGACGATCGCGCTCGCCGCGCTCGCCTTCGCCGTCGTGCTCGGGCGCGAGTGGGGGCCGACCTCCCGCTGGTCGAGCCGCACGTTCGCGGTCGTCTGGGGCGGGATCGTCCTCTCCGCCGCGTTCCCGTTCGCGCTCGGGGTCGCGCTCGCCCTGCTCGCGCTCTGGGCGCTGCAGGCGGAGAGGCGCTGGCGCTTCGCGGCGCTGACCGCGCTCACGCTCGCGGCGAGCCCGGTCGCGTTCCTGCTGCTTTCGGTCGTGCTCGCCGGCGTCGCGCTCGCGCGCCGGAGGGCGCTGCCCGCGAACCTCGGCCCCGTCGCGGCCGTCGGCGCCTCGGGGCTGGCGGAGCTCGTCCTCTGGCGGCTCTTCCCGGGCGGCGGGCGCTTCCCGTTCTCGCTGCCGGAGGCGGCCGCGGCGGTCGCCTTCTGCGCGCTCGGGCTCGCGCTCACGTGGCGCGTCGAGCGTGCCCGCGTGCTCCGCTTCGTCTTCGCCGTCTACCTCGTCGCGGTGGTCGGCGCCTACCTCGTCCCGTCGGCCGTGGGCGAGAACGTGGCGCGCCTCCGCTACGCGGCGATCCCGCTGGCGGTGCTCGTCTTCTCGCTGCGGCGCTGGCGGCCCCTCCCGGTCGGGATCGCGGCGCTCGGGATCGCGATCGCCTGGAACGTGACGCCGCTCGCCGCGAGCTTCGTGCACGGGCAGGCCGACGTGACCGCCCACCGCTCGACGTGGACGCGGCCGATCGCGTTCCTGCGGGCGCACCTGCAGCCCGGCTACCGCGTCGAGGCGGTGGACACGACGGCGCACTGGCCCGCGGTCTACCTCGCCGACGCCGGCATCCCGCTCGCGCGCGGCTGGTACCGCCAGGACGACTTCCCCGTCAACGAGATCCTCTACACGAGGCTCGGGCCGCGAGGCTACCTGCGCTGGCTGCGCTCGCTCGGCGTCGCCTACGTCGTGCTCGCCCACGCGCCGCCGGACTACAGCGCTCGCGCCGAGGCGGCGCTCGTCGCGAGCGGCCGGGCGGGCCTCGAGCCCGTGCTGCGGACGGGGACGGTGACGATCTACGCGGTGCCGGGCGCCCGTCCGATCGTCACCGGACCGGGCCATCCGCGCCTCCTCTCGCTCGGCGAGTCTCGGCTGCGGCTGTGGGTGCCGCGGGCCGGGACGTACCGGATCGCGGTGCGGTGGTCGCCGTACTGGCAAGCGTCGAGCGGCTGCCTGAGCCGGGGCGCCGACGGGATGCTGCTGCTGCGCACCGAAGCGGCGCGCGTCGTCAGCCTCGTCTTCCGGGTCGACACCGACCGGGCGCTCGACGCGCTCGCGGGCGAGGGCCCCGAGTGCCGGCTGCGCGCTACACCCGGCGGGTGAGCTCGTCCAGCGGGCGCCGGTTGGCCCGGCGCGACCACTCCTCGGCGCTGCGGACGGAGGGGTCGCGCGGCCGGGCCGGGTAGCCGAACGAGAGCACCGCGCGCACCTCGCCGCCGCAGATCCCGGCCGCGGCCTCGGGGTCGCGCAGCCCGTTCGGGCACGAGACGACGCCCTCGTTCCAGGCGGCGAGCATCATGTTCTGGGCGCAGCGGCCGACGTCGAAGGGAGCCGCCCCGCCGACGATCGCGACCGTGAGCGCCGCGCCGCGCACGTTCTCCGGCGCGTAGACCGTCGCCGCCAGCCGCTCCCGCGCCTCGCCCTCGACGACGACGAACTCCCAGCGCTGCGCGTTCCGGGCGCTGCCCGAGAGACGCCCCGCGTCGAGGATGCGACGCGCGAGCTCATCGGCGATCGGCGTCTCGGCGTAGGCCCGCTCGTCCCGCTTCGAGGCGATCGCGAGGAAGGTGTCCACTCCCGCATCGTGCCTGACCGAGCGGCGACGAGCGCGCGGGAGCGCGCTAGTTGCGCAGGAACGAAGGCACGTCGATCTCGTCGTCGCCGCGCGGACGCGGGCCGGCGCTCGGCATCGCCCAGCGCTGCGTGAAGCGGCGGGCGCGGCCGCCGATGCCCGTGGCGACGACGGTCACCCAGACTTGCCCGGTGAGGCGCTCGTCGACGGTGGCGCCGAAGATGATGTTCGTGTCGTCGGTGGCGGCGCCGCGGATCACCTCGGCCGCCTCGTTCACCTCGATCAGCGTCAGGTCGTCGCCGCCCGCGATCGAGAGCAGGATGCCGCTCGCTCCGGTGATCTCGGCGTCGATCAGCGGCGAGCGCAGCGCCCGCTCCGCCGCCTCCCTGGCGCGGCTCTCCCCGCCGGAGGAGAAGCCGATACCCATCAGCGCCGTGTCCGAGTTGGACATGATCGTGCGGACGTCGGCGAAGTCGAGGTTGATCAGGCCGGGCATCGTGATCAGGTCGGTGATGCCCTGGACGCCCTGCCGGAGCACGTCGTCCGCCACCTTGAACGCGTCGAGCATCGAGGTGGAGCGGTCGAGCACCTCGAGCAGCCGGTCGTTCGGGATCACGATCGTCGTGTCGCAGGCGGCGCGCAGCTCCGCGACGCCCTGCTCGGCCTGCGTGCGGCGCTTCGTTCCTTCGAACTTGAACGGCATCGTCACGATCCCGACCGTGAGCGCGCCCAGCTCGCGCGCGATCCTCGCCACGACCGGCGCGGCGCCCGAGCCGGTGCCGCCGCCCTCGCCCGCCGCGACGAAGACCATGTCCGCGCCGCGCAGGGCGTGCTTGATCTGGTCGTAGCCTTCCTCGGCGGCGAGCCGACCGACGTTCGGGTCGGCGCCGGAGCCGAGCCCCTGCGTCAGCTCCCGTCCGATGTGGATCTTCACCGGCGCGTCGCTCATCTGCAGCGCCTGGATGTCGGTGTTCACGGCGATGAACTCGACCTGGCTGATGCCCGCGTCGATCATCCGGTTGACGGCGTTGATGCCCGCTCCGCCGACGCCGACGACCTTGATCACGGCCAGGTAGGCGCCGCTCTCGGCGCGGGGAGAGCGATGCAGGCGCGCGGGCGACTCGGGCAGCGGCTCGACGTAGCGGGCGGCCGGCGGCGGCTCGACGCGCGGCTCCTGGTAGCGCGGCGGAGGCGGCGCGGGCGCCGGCGGCACGCTCCGCAACTCGGGCGGCGGAGGCGGAGGCGGCGGATCCGGCGACGGCGGCGCGGTCGGGATCGGGTCGGGCCGGAGCGGCGGCGTCGGCTCGGGATGAGACGTCGGCGGCGTCTCGGCCGCGACGGCCTCCTCCCAGCTCGGGACGTGCTCGACCGTCCGCTCTTCCGGCTCGGCGGGAGCGGGCGTCGTCGCGGCCTCGTCGGTCGGCTGCCGGGCGGAGGCCGCCTCGGCGGCGCGCTGCTCGGCCTGCCGCTGGGCCGCCTCGGTGGCGCGGAACAGCTCCGCGAGCGGGCCCTCACGCATGCTGGCGCGCCGACGCGCCATCGAGCACCTCCTTGGCCAGGTCGCGGTACATGTCGGCCGCCTCCCCGGTGGGGTCGTACTTCAGCACCGATTGCCCCTTCACGGGCGCCTCCGCATAGCGCACAGTCTTGCGGATCCGCGTGTTGAGCACGAGGTCGCCGAAGTTCTCCTTCAGGATCTCGACCGCCTCGCGCGAGTGCAGGAGCCTGCGGTCGAACATCGTCGGCAGGATCCCCTGGATCTCGACGTGCGGGTTGAGGTTCTCGCGGATCATCGACAGCGTGTTCTCGAGCTGCACCAGCCCGCGCAGCGAGAGGTACTCGCACTGCACGGGAACGATCACGCCGCTCGCGGCGACGAGCGCGTTGATCGTGAGCAGCCCGAGGGAGGGCGGCGTGTCGATGAGGATGAAGTCGTAGGTCTCGCGCACCGGCAGCAGCGCCTTCTCGAGCGCGCGCTCGCGCCCGATCATCGAGGAGAGGGCGAGCTCCGCGCCGGCGAGGTCGATCGACGAGACGGCGACGTCGAGCTCGTTGTGGCGGACGATCTCGGTGATCGGCAGCTTGTGGACGAGGACGTCGAACATCGAGCGGTCGATCTCGTCCGGGTTCCACCCCTGCGACATCGTCAGGTTCCCCTGTGGATCGAGGTCGACCGCGAGCACCCGCATCCCCTTCTCCACCAGCGCCACGCCGAGGTTGAGGGTCGTCGTCGTCTTGGCGACGCCGCCCTTCTGGTTCGCGAAGGCGATGACCTTGGCCACAGCGGGACCCCTATCGTCCGCCGCCCGTCCGTGCGGGCGCGGTAGCAACCGCGTGAGCGCCATGGTCGCTCACCTTTCGCAGCAACCTAGCAGAGTCCTTCTCGTTTACGGTTGGCCTCGT
>JADGHP010000067.1 GCA_019683855.1 Thermoleophilia bacterium | reverse complement strand
GTCGGCTACTCCCACTCGATCGTCGCCGGCGGCTTCGAGGTCACGTCGAGGACGACGCGATTGACCCCGGGGATCTCGTTGACGATCCGGCTCGAGATCGTCTCGATCAGGTCGTAGGGCAGCCGCGCCCAGTCGGCGGTCATCGCGTCGTCGCTCGTCACGGCGCGGATGACGACGGGGTAGCCGTATGTCCGCTCGTCGCCCTGCACCCCGACCGAGCGGATCGCCGGCAGCACCGCGAACGACTGCCACAGGTCGCGGTAGAGGCCAGCGCGGCGAACCTCTTCCTGGAGGATCGCGTCCGCCTCGCGCAGGATCTCGAGCCGCTCGGAGGTGACCTCGCCGATGATTCGGATGGCGAGGCCGGGCCCCGGGAAGGGCTGCCGCCACACCATCCGCTCCGGCATCCCGAGCTCCTCGCCCACGCGCCGCACCTCGTCCTTGAACAGGAGACGGAGCGGCTCGACGAGCTTCATCGCCATGTCCTCGGGCAGCCCGCCGACGTTGTGGTGGGACTTGATCGTCGCCGCGACCCCGTCGGTGCCGCCCGACTCGATCACGTCGCTGTAGAGCGTCCCCTGCACGAGCCAGCGCACGTCCCCGAGCCGGCGCGCCTCCTCCTCGAACACCCGGATGAACTCGCGCCCGATGAGCTTGCGCTTCCGCTCCGGCTCCTCGACGCCGGCGAGGAGCTCGAGGAACCGCTGCTGCGCGCGCACGTGCACGAGCGGCACGTGGAAGTGCTGCTCGAAGGTCTCGACCACCTGCTCGGCCTCGCCCTTCCGGAGCAGCCCGTGGTCGACGAAGACGCACGTGAGCTGGTCGCCGACGGCCCGGTGGACGAGCAGGGCGGCGACGGCCGAGTCGACGCCCCCGGAGAGCGCGCACAGCACGCGCTCCGAGCCGACCTGCGCCCGGATCCGCTCCACCTGCTCCTCGATCACCGCCGCCGGCGTCCACGCCGGCGGCGCGCCCGCCACCTCGTAGAGGAAGTTCTCGAGGATCGCCATCCCGTGGGGGGTGTGCACGACCTCCGGGTGGAACTGCACCCCGTAGAGCGCCCGCTCCGGCGCCTCGAAGGCGGCGATCGGCGTCGAGGGCGAGCCGGCGACCACCCGCGCGCCCGCCGGCGGCGCGACCACCGAGTCGCGGTGCGACATCCACACCACCTGCTCGGAAGGCGTGTCGTGGAAGAGCGCCCCCTCGGCGACGCGCAGCTCCGTCTTGCCGAACTCGGCGACGCCGGTGCGCTCGACGCGGCCGCCGAGCTCGAGCGCCATGAGCTGCATGCCGTAGCAGATGCCGAGCGTCGGGATCCCGAGCTCGAACAGGCCCGGGTCGACGCGCGGCGCGTCCTTCGCGTACACCGACGCCGGGCCGCCGCTCAGGATCAGCGCGTACGGGTTGCGCGCGCGCACCGCCTCGGGCGAGATCGTGTGCCCGACGAGCTCCGAGTAGACGCGGCACTCGCGGACGCGGCGCGCGATCAGCTGCGAGTACTGGCCGCCGAGATCGACGACGAGGACGGGCCGCTCCTCGGGCCGCCGATCGGGACGCGACGCCTCGACGACCCGGGCGCTCTCAGCGGCGATAGTTCGGCGCCTCCTTCGTGATCGTCACGTCGTGGGGATGCGACTCCCGCAGCCCCGCGGCCGTGATGCGCACGAACCTCGCCTGCTTCATCTCCTCGATCGTCGCCGCGCCGCAGTAGCCCATCGCCTGGCGCAAGCCGCCGACGAGCTGGTGGACGACGTGCTCGAGCGGCCCCTTGTACGGCGTCCGCCCTTCGATCCCCTCGGGGATCAGCCGGTCGACGTCCTCGACATCGCCCTGGAAGTAGCGGTCCTTCGAGAACGAGCGCGCCTTCATCGCGCCGAGCGAGCCCATGCCGCGGTACTCCTTGAACCGTTCTCCCTGGACGAGGATCACGTCTCCCGGCGACTCCTCCACGCCGGCGAGCAGCGAGCCGAGCATGACCGTGTCCGCGCCGGCGGCGATCGCCTTCGCGATGTCGCCGGACGAGGTGATGCCGCCGTCGCCGATCACGGGCACGCCCTCCTCGGCCGCCGCGCGCGCGCAGTCGTAGATCGCGCTCACCTGGGGCACGCCGACGCCGGCGACGACGCGCGTCGTGCAGATGCTGCCCGGGCCGATGCCCACCTTGACCGCGTCGGCGCCCGCGTCGATCAACGCCCGCGCCGCCTCGGCGGTGGCGATGTTGCCGGCGACGACCTCGACGGAGGCGACCGCCTTGATCTTCTCGACCGTCTCGATCACCCCGCGCGAGTGGCCGTGCGCCGTGTCGACGACGATCACGTCCGCGCCGGCGGCGACGAGCGCCTGCGCACGCTCGAGCGCGTCCGGCCCGACGCCGACCGCCGCACCGACCCGCAGCCGCCCCCGCTCGTCCTTCGTGGCCTGCGGGAACTCGATCTTCTTCTGGATGTCCTTCACCGTGATCAGCCCGCGCAGCCGCCCCTCGGCGTCGACCACCGGCAGCTTCTCGATCTTGTGGCGGTGGAGGATCTCCTCCGCCTGGGCGAGCGTCGTCCCGACCGGCGCCGTCACGAGGTCGCGGGAGGTCATCAGCGCCGACACCGGCTGCTCGACGTCGCGCTCGAAGCGCAGGTCGCGGTTGGTGAGGATGCCGACGAGGACGCCGTCGGCGTCCGTGATCGGCACGCCCGACACCTTGTAGCGCGCCATCAGCTCGAGCGCCTCGCGCACGCGCGCGTCGGGCGGCAGCGTCACCGGCTCGACGATCATGCCCGCCTCCGAGCGTTTCACCTTGTCCACCTCGTCGACCTGCTCGCCGATCGAGAGGTTGCGGTGGAGGATCCCGATGCCGCCCTGACGCGCGAGCGCGATCGCGAGCCTCGCCTCGGTGACGGTGTCCATCGCCGCCGAGACGATCGGGATGTTCACCTCGATCGAGCGCGTGAGCCGAGCCCGCGTCGAGACGTCGTTGGGGAGCACCCGCGAGGCGGCCGGGACGAGCAGGACGTCGTCGAAGGTCAGACCCTCCTGCCCGAACTTGCGGTCCAGCTCGAGCAGGCGCTGCGCCTCCTCGGGGCGCAGCTCGACGCTCACTCGCCTCCCCCCTTGAAGCACGAAGCCCAGACGCCGCGAGGTCGCCTGGGCCGGGAAACGCACTGTCCTGCGAGGACTCTCAAGCGAGGTGATCGTACCACCCGGGCCAGACGAGGCCTCGCCGGACGCTCGCCTCAACAGAGCCCTAACAGGCGCGGGCTACCGTGCGGTCGGTGCGGACTCTCCTCGCGGCAGCAGGGATCCTCTCCGCCATCGCCTCGGGCCCGACCGGCCCAGGTGCGCAGACGCTCTACCGCAACCCGAGCGGGCCGATCACCGCGTTCGCGCAGGATGGCTCGCTGCTCGCCTGGTTCTCGCCGGCGACGCACCACTGCAACGCCGTGCACGTCGTCTCGCTCACGGGCGCGAGAGCGACGCTGCCGAAGCTGAGCTCGAGCAACGTCACCTGCCGCTGGAACGCGGCGGCCGGCCAGACCCGGCTCGCGGTGGCCTCCGGCGCCGGCGCGGCGCTGTGGACGCTGCACGAGCTGGGGCAGGTGGCGCTCGACTACGTCGTCGGCGCCGACGTCGCGCAGCCGCGGGAGCGGCGCTTCTCCCAGGTCGCGCACACGAGCGGCGGCGCCGGGCTGTGGCTGGGCGGGATCGCCGGCGACGGCTCGACGCTCGTCTACGCGGTCACGGACGTCGCGTACGTCGACCAGGTCGCGTGCCTCTCGGGCGGCCCGTGCGAGCTGCGCATCGTCGGCGGCGCCGTCCACCGGATCGTGGGGCGCAGCGACGCCGTCGTCCCGGGCGCCGGCCCCGCCGTCGCGGTGGCGGCCGCGGCCGGGCGGATCGCCTTCGTCCCGGCGCGCGCGCTCGGGCCGCACGGCCTCCCCCTCCCGAGCCCGAACGCCCCGGTCGAGGTGCGCGACGCCCGCACCGGCTCCTTCGTGGCGGACGTCCAGCCGCAGGGGACGCCCGTCGGGCTCGCGCTCGCCCCGCACGTGCTCGCGCTGCTGGAGCGCGACGGGCCGACGACGCGGGTCGCGTGGTACAGCCCGCTCGACGGCGCCCCCCTCGGCGGCGTGCGCGTGCCGCCGAGGACGAGCGCGCACCTGGCGGCGAGCGACAGGCTCGTCGTCTACCGGGTCGGCCGCGCCGTGTACGGGATCGACGTCGCGACCGGCCGCGTCCGCAAGCTCGTCGAGACCGCCGCCGCGCCCATCGGCCTCTCGCTCGAGGGCAGCCGCCTCGCCTGGGCGGAGAACATCCGCGGCCGGGGACGCATCCGGGCGCTGCTCGTTACGGGTCCCGGCTGAGCGCGCGGCGCGCGCGAACCCTACGAGACCGGCTCGAGCTCGGCGACCTCCACGCCCGCGGCGAGACGGCTCGCCTCGCGCGGGTCGAAGCGACCGGGGCCGAGCTCGAGCACGGAGGCGGCGGCGCAGCCGACCGCGGCGCGGAGCGCCTCGTCGAGCGGGCGGCCGTTGAACCGTTGCGAGAGGAACCCCGCGAGCAGCACGTCGCCGGCGCCGACCGAGGCGACCGGCTCGACCCGCGCCACCGAGGCGCGCAGCCGCCGCAGCTGGCGCTCCTCCCGGAAGAGCCCGAAGCACGCCGTCTCCTGGGTGATGAGGACGTTGCGCGCGCCGAGATCGGCGATCGCCTCCAGCGCCATCAGGAAGTCCTCCTCGTCCTCGAACTCCTGCCCGACGAGGCTCTCGGCCTCGCGCTGGTTGGGGGAGACGAGGAACGGCTCCGCGTCCACGCCGAGCCGCAGCGGCTCGCCTTCGCAGTCGAGCACGCAGTTGACGCCGCGGCGGTTGAGGTCGCGGATCGCCTCGGCGTAGAAGTCGTTCTCCACGTCGCGCGGCAGCGAGCCCGCGAAGACGACGTAGGAGGCGACGCGGGAGAGGTAGTGGAGCTTGTCGAGCAGCGTCTCGAGCTCCTCGGGTCGGACGGCAGGGCCCCACTCGTAGATCTCGGTCAGGGTGCCCGCGGTCGGGTCGACGACGGCGATCGAGGTCCGCGACTCGTCCGAGATGCGGACGAAGTCGTTGAGGATCCCGTCGCTCGCGAGGTCGGAGACGATCCGGTCCCCGGTGCGCCCGCCGGCGAGGCCGGTGGCGACGACGGGCGTCTCGAGCCGCTTCAGCGCGCGCGCGACGTTGATTCCCTTGCCGCCGGCGCTCGTCAGGCTGTGGCTTGAGCGATGACGATGGCCGAGCTGGAAGTTCGGGACGGTGAGCGTCCTGTCGACGGCCGCATTGAGGGTGACGGTGACGATCACGGCAGAAGCCCCCACAGATCATGCACGGTCCGGGTTGCGTACCAGCGAATCCTGCCCCCGAGCCCGGGGCGCGCAACCGAGCGGGCGGCGACGAGCGGCTCCGCCCCGAGCAGCTTCCCGTCCTGCCACACCTCGACACGGCCGAGGCGCTCGCCCCGGCGCACCGGCAGCGGAGCCGCCGTCGCGGCGATCACCTTGCGCACGAGCGGGCGGTCGGCGTGGACGACGCGGACGAGCGTCCCGGCGGCGACGAGAGGCACCGCCGGCCGGCCGTAGCCGAGCGCGGCGTGCGCGTAGGCGTGCGGGCGGACGAGGGCGACGCGCCGGAAGCGGGAGACGCCCCAGGCGAGCAGCCGTCGCAGCCCGTCGTTGCGGAGCGCCCGCGTCGGGCTGCCGAGGATCACGGCGTAGAGCGTGTAGCCGGGCCGCCGCACGGCGGCGACCTGGCACCACCCGGCCTCGTCGGTGTGGCCGGTCTTCACGCCGACGAGCCCTGGGAAGACGCCCAGCAGGTCGTTCCACGTGTGCAGCCGCACCCTCCCGCCCTCGATCGTGTCCTCGCGCTCGCGCACGAGCCGGCGCACGATCGGGATCCGCATCGCGGCCCGGGCCAGGACGTAGACGTCGCGCGCGCTCGAGACATGGCCGGGGACGTCGAGCCCGTCGGGACGGACGAAGTGCGTGTCGGCGAGGCCGAGGCGGCGCGCCTCCGCGTTCATCCAGGAGACGAACAGCGCCCGGTCGCCGTCCGCGGCGGCGTCGGCGAGCGCGTCGGCGGCGTCGTTCGCGCTCTGGACGAGCGCGCCGGCGAGCAGGTCGCGGACGGTGACCTCCTGGCCGGGACGGAGCGGGATGCGCGACTCGCCCACCCGGGCGGCGCTGCGGCTCACGGTAACGGTCTCGTCGAGCCGCAGATGCCGGAGGGCGACGATCGCGGTCATCAGCTTCGTGATGCTCGCCACCGGGAGCCGGGCGCGGGCGTTGCGCGCGGCGAGCACCTCGCCCGTGGTGGCGTTGACGACGTAGAACGCCCTCGCGTCGGGCTGCGGGACGGCGGCGCCAGCCCCTGCCGGCGCTGGCGCGAGCAGGGCCAGGGCGACGGCGGCGACCACTCCCAGCCGACGCATCGCCCGTGAGGTTACTTGACGCGAATCCGCTGTCCCACCTGGAGCGCGCTCGAGCTGACGCCCGGGTTGAGCGCCTCGAGCGCGGTCACGGTCGTCCCTTCCTTGGCGGCGATCGAGCTGAACGTGTCGCCGCGCCGCACCGTGTAGTACCTCGGCCCGGCCGCGGCGGTCGCGACTCCGGTGGTCGTCCCCGAGACCGTGCCGGCCGGCGCCGTCGCGGGCGCGGACGGCGCGCGCGCCGGTCGGGCGGTGCGGGTTCCCGCGCCGCCGCCCTCGAGCCCGGCCCGCACGAGCAGCACGACGATCGTCACGCAGGCAAGGAACGCGGCCGGGGCGCCGAAGCGGGCGAGCTGCGCGCGCGAGACGGGCACCGCCTACCGGCCGGACACGGTCCACACCTCGCGCGCCAGCCGCTCCGCCTCGTCGCGGGCGGCCGCGCGCCAGTCGCCGCCGCGCTCGCGGTACGCGTAGATGACCGAGCGCGAGACGGAGACGAGCGCGCTCGCCGGCCCGGCGGCGAACGCGGGTCCGAGATCGGCCGGGCGGCCGCCCTGCGCGCCGACGCCCGGGAGGAGGAGCACGGCGTGCGGCAGCAGCCGGCGCGCCTCGGCGACCTCGCGCGGATACGTGGCGCCGACGACCGCGCCCACGGCGGAGAGGCCGCTCTCGCCGACGAGGTCGCTCCCCCAGGCGTCGACGAGCCGCGCGACGTGCTGCCACAGCGGGGCTCCGTCCGCGAGCGTCACGTCCTGGATGTCCGCGCCGCCCGGATTCGACGTCTTGACGAGGCAGAAGAGGCCGGCGCCCTCGCCGCGCGCCGCGGCGAGGAAGGGCCCGAGGGAGTCTCGCCCCAGGTACGGATTGACGGTGAGGGCGTCCGCGAGCGGCGGCGCGCCGTCGCGCGGCTCGAGGAACGCCGCCGCGTAGGCGCGGGCGGTCGAGTCGACGTCGCCGCGCTTCGCGTCCGCGATCACGAGCAGGCCGGCCGCGCGGGCGTAGTCGCACACCTCCGCGTACGCGACGGCGCCGGCGGGGCCGAGCGCCTCGAAGAACGCCGACTGGGGCTTCACCGCGACAGCGGCGGAGGCGACCGCGTCCACGATCCCGCGGCAGAAGCGGGCGCACGCCTCGGCGGTCGCGGCCGACCGCAGCTCGGGCGGAAGCTGCTCGGGAACCGGGTCGAGGCCGACGACGAGCTGGCTGCGCTTGCGCTCGACCGCCGCCGCGAGCCGGTC
>JADGHP010000066.1 GCA_019683855.1 Thermoleophilia bacterium | reverse complement strand
GCGAGCTCGGCCCGCGCCTCCTCGAGCTGCCTCTGCGCGCGCTCGACGTCGATCTCGCCCGCCGCGACCGCGTCGTCGACGAGCGCGATCGCCCGGTCCTCGAGCACCTGGAAGAAGCCCGGGCCGGTGGCGAACTCGCGCACCTCGCCGTCGCCGAGGTGGACCCGCGTCGAGCCGGCCTTCAGCATCGCCACGAGCGGCGCGTGCCGCGCGAGCACGCCGATCTCGCCGGCCGCGCCGGGCACGATCAGCATCTCCGCGTCGCCCTCGAACGCGGCCCCCTCCGGCGTCACCACGGAGACCGAGAAGAGCGGATGCTCCGCCATCGCCGCGCCCTACGCGGTCGCCGCGGCCGCCTCGGCCTCGCGCGCCCGCTCCTTCTCGGCCTGCTCCTCGGCCTCGCGCGCGACGGCGTCCTCCGGCTCCTCGCCGCCGAGCTGGCGCGCCCGCTCCACCGCCTGCTCGATGACGCCGACCATGTAGAACGCCTGCTCGGGCAGCTCGTCGTGGCGGCCGTCGAGGATCTCGGCGAAGCCGCGAATCGTGTCCTCGAGCTTCACGTACTCGCCGGGGGTGCCGGTGAACTGCTCGGCCACGAAGTTCGGCTGCGAGAGGTAGCGCTCGATCTTGCGCGCCCGCGCGACGACGAGCTTGTCCTCGTCGGAGAGCTCGTCGATGCCGAGGATGGCGATGATGTCCTGCAGGTCGCGGTAGCGCTGGAGCACCTCCTGCACGCGCGTCGCCGTCCGGTAGTGCTCCTCGGAGACGATGCCCGGCTGGAGCGCGCGCGACGTCGAGTCGAGCGGGTCGACCGCCGGGTAGATGCCCTTCTCGACGATCGCGCGCGAGAGCACCGTCGTCGAGTCGAGGTGGGCGAACGTGTTCGCCGGCGCCGGGTCGGTGAGGTCGTCCGCCGGCACGTAGATCGCCTGCACCGAGGTGACCGAGCCGGTGCGCGTCGAGGTGATGCGCTCCTGCAGCTGGCCCATCTCGGTGGCGAGCGTCGGCTGGTAGCCGACGGCGCTCGGCATGCGGCCGAGCAGCGCCGACACCTCCGAGCCCGCCTGCACGAAGCGGAAGATGTTGTCGATGAACAGGAGCACGTCCTGGCCCTGGTCGCGGAAGTACTCCGCCATCGTCAGGCCGGAGAGACCGACGCGCAGGCGCGCGCCCGGGGGCTCGTTCATCTGCCCGTAGACCATCGCCACCTTGTCGATGACGCCGGACTCGCGCATCTCGAGCATCAGGTCGTTGCCCTCGCGCGTCCGCTCGCCGACGCCGGTGAACACGGACACGCCGCCGTGCTGCATGGCGACGTTGTGGATCAGCTCCTGGATCAGCACCGTCTTGCCGACGCCGGCGCCGCCGAAGAGGCCGATCTTGCCGCCGCGCACGTACGGCGCGATCAGGTCGATCACCTTGATGCCGGTCTCGAAGATCTCCACCTTCGGGGAGAGCTCGCCGAACGACGGCGGGTCGCGGTGGATCGGCCAGCGCTCGCCGCTCGCCGGCTCCTTGCCGTCGACCGGGTCGCCGATCACGTTCCAGATCCGCCCGAGCGTCTGCTCGCCGACCGGCACCGAGATCGGCCGCCCCGTGTCGACCACCTCCGTGCCGCGCGCGAGGCCGTCGGTCGTGTCCATCGCCACGGCGCGGACGCGGTCGTCGCCGAGGTGCTGCTGCACCTCCGCGACGAGCTCGCGCGAGCCGCCGCCCTCCTCGGGCACCCGGATCGAGAGGGCATGGTTGATCTCGGGCAGCCGCTCCGGGAAGACCACGTCGAGGACGACGCCCTTGATCTCGACGATCCTGCCCGTGTTGCTGCCGTTCGCGTTCTTGTCGGCCATGAGTCTCCCGTGAATCAGAGGTTAGCCGGCGAGCGCGTCCGCGCCGGCGACGACTTCGAGGATCTCCTGCGTGATCTCCGCTTGGCGAGCCCGGTTCATCTGCAGCGTGTAGCGGTCGATCAGCTCGGCCGCGTTCTTCGACGCGTTGCGCATCGCCGTCATCTGCGAGGCGAGGAACGAGGCCGCCGACTCGAGGAGCGCCCGGTAGATCTGGGTCTCGAGGTAGACCGGCAGCAGCCGCTGCAGGATCTCCTCCGGATCCGGCTCGTAGATGAAGTCCGCGGTCGCGTGCGGCCGCTCGACCTGCTCGGCCTCCTCGCCGCCGCGGAGCACGTCCTCGGGGATCGGCAGCAGGTCGCTCGTCGTCACGCGCTGGACGAGCGGCGACACGAAGCGGTTGTAGACGAGGACGACGCGGTCGACCTCCTCGCTCGTGTACAGCTCGGCCAGCCGGTGGGCGATCGCCTGGGCGTCCGCGTACGAGGGCTTGTCGCTGAAGCCGGCCCACTGGGCGGTGAGCTCGTAGCGGCGGAAGCGGAGCGTCGAGGCGCCCTTGCGCCCGACGACGAGCCACGACACCTGCTGCCCCTCGGCGCGCGCGTGCCGCTCGAGCTCGAAGGCGCGACGGAGCACCTGGCCGTTGAAGGGGCCGGCGAGGCCGCGGTCGCCGCTGACCACGACGAGCGCGACGCGCCGCACCTCCTCGCGGCGCTGCATGAGCGCGAGGTTCCGGAACGAGGAGGCGGCGCGCGCCGTGCCGACCATCAGCTCCTGCATCCGATCGGCGTACGGGCGCATCTGCTCCATCCGCGTCTGCGCGCGGCGGAGCCGCGCGCCCGCCACGAGCTCGAGCGCCTTCGTAATCTTGCGCGTGTTGCGGACCGAGGCGATCCGGCGCCGGATGTGCTGGAGAGAGGCCATCAGACGAGCGCCGACTCCTCCTCGACGTTGAAGGAGCGCTTGAACTTCGCGATCTCCGCGTTCAGCTTCTCCGCCAGCTCGTCGGGCAGGTCGCCCGTCTCCCGGATCTGCTCGTAGATCGACCCCTCGGCGCGCAGGTGCTCGCGCAGCTCGTCCTGGAAGCGGGACACCTGCGGCGTCGGGATGTCGTCGAGGTGGCCGTTGACGCCCGCGAAGATCGCCACCACCTGCTCCTCCATCGGCCACGGCTGGTACTGCGGCTGGTTGAGGGTGGCGACCATCTTCTCGCCGCGGGTCAACGCCTGCTGGGTCGCGCGGTCGAGGTCGGAGCCGAACTGCGCGAACGCCTCCAGCTCGCGGTACTGGGCGAGGTCGAGGCGCAGCCGGCCCGCGACCTTCTTCATCGCCTTCGTCTGCGCGGACGAGCCGACCCGCGACACCGAGATGCCCACGTTCACCGCGGGACGTACGCCCGAGTAGAAGAGGTCGGACTGGAGGAAGATCTGTCCGTCCGTGATCGAGATGACGTTCGTCGGGATGTACGCGGACACGTCGCCCGCCTGCGTCTCGATCACCGGCAGCGCGGTGAGCGAGCCGCCGCCCCGCTCGTCGGAGAGCTTGCACGCGCGCTCGAGCAGCCGCGAGTGCAGGTAGAAGACGTCGCCGGGGAACGCCTCGCGGCCCGGCGGGCGGCGCAAGAGCAGCGAGAGCTGCCGGTAGGCGTCGGCGTGCTTGGAGAGGTCGTCGTACATGACGAGCGCGTGCTTGCCCTGGAAGAGGAAGTACTCGCCCATCGCGCACCCGGCGAACGGCGCCATCCACTTGATCGGCGCGGCCTCGTGCGCGGCGGCCGACACGATCGTCGTGTACTCCATCGCGCCCGCCTCGCGCAGCCGCTCGTAGATGCCGGCCACCGTGGAGGCCTTCTGGCCGATCGCGACGTAGATGCAGTAGACGTCGGTGTCGCGCTGGTTCAGGATCGTGTCGATCAGGATCGCGGTCTTGCCGGTGGAGCGGTCGCCGATGATCAGCTCGCGCTGGCCGCGGCCGACGTTCGTCATCGAGTCGATCGCCTTGATGCCGGTCGCGAGGGGCTCCTTCACCGGCTGCCGCTCGACGACGCCCGGGGCCTTGAACTCGAGCGGCCGCGTCTCGGTGAACTCCACCGGGCCGCGCCCGTCGAGCGGGTTGCCGAGCGGGTCGACGACGCGGCCGAGCAAGCCCTCGCCGACGGGGACGCTCGCCACCTTGCCGGTGCGGCGCACCGGCTCGCCCTCCTGGACGCGCTCCCACTCGCCGAAGAGCGCGGCGCCGATGTGGTCCTCTTCGAGGTTGAACGCGAGCCCGACGACGCCGTGCTCCAGCTCGAGCATCTCCATCGCCACCGCGTTCTCGAGGCCGTAGATCCGCGCGATCCCGTCGCCCACCTGGAGCACGGTGCCGACCTCGGCGAGGTCCGTCTCGACGTCGTACTGCTGGATCCTCTCGCGGAGGATCGAGGTGATCTCTTCCGGGCGCAGCTTCAAGGGCTCCCTCTCCTTAGCTCCTCACGAGTTCCTGTCTCAGTCGTTCCAGTCTTCCGCGCACGCTCGCGTCGACACGCAGCGAGCCGACCCGGAGCACGATCCCGCCGACGAGATCGGGGTCGACCTTCCGCGTCGCCTCGACCGTGCGCCCGGCCGCCTGCTCGATCTGGCGCACGATCCGCTCCGCCTCCTCGTCCGAGAGCTCGCGCGCCGTCGTCAGCTCGACGCTGAGGCGCCGCTCCTCGCGCGCGATCAGCCGCTCGAACTCGTGCGCGATCGCCTCGAGCTCGGCGGCCCGGCCTTTCTCCGCCACCACCCGCAGGAAGTTGGAGAGGAGCGGCTCGTACTCGCCGGCGAGTTCGCCGAGGATCGACGCCTTCGCCTTCGGGTCGAGCTGCGGGTTGCGCAGCGCCGCGCGCAGCTCGGGGGTGCGCTCGATCGCAGCCACGAAGTCCGCGAGCGCCTCGCGCACGGGCGCCACGCGGCCGGCCTCCTTCGCCGCCTCGAGCAGCGCCTCGGCGTAGATGCGGTGGGCGACGGCCACTAGGCGTGCTCCTCCAGGCGGGAGAAGTCGAGCGAGCCGATCGCCTCCTCGATCAGGGCCCGGTCGCGCTCGGCGTCGAGCGTGCGGCCGACGACCCGCGAGGCCGCCTCGAGGGTGAGGTCGGCGACCTCGGCGCGGATCTGCTCGAGCGCGCGCGCCGTCTCGGCGGCGATCTCCCGCCGCGTCTCCTCGAGCCGGCGCTGGCGCTCGGCCTCGGTCTCCTCGCGCATCCGCCGCTCCATCGACTCGCGCGTGCGGCGCGCCTCGGCGAGGATCTGCTCGGCTTCGCCGCGGGCCTCCCCGATCAGGCGCCGGTGCTCGTCGAGCAGCCTCCGCGCCTCGTCGCGCGCCGCGTCCGCCGACTCGAGCGCGCGGCGGATCGCCTCGCGGCGCTCGTCGATCATCTTCTGGATCGGGCCGAACGCGTACCGCTTCAGCACCAGGAAGGTGATGAAGAAGAACACGAGCGTCCAGATCATGAGACCCGGGACGATCTTCGTCAGGGGGCTCGAGGCCCCCACGAGCATGGCGGCGTGCGGCATCAGGAGACGAGCACGAAGCCGAGGAAGCCGCCGACGAGCCCGTAGAACACGACGGCCTCGGTGAGCGCGAACCCGAGCCACATGATCCCCTGCAGCTCGCCGCGCAGCTCCGGCTGGCGGGCGACCGACTGGATCATCGACGCGAACACGGTGCCGATGCCGATGCCGGCGCCGAGCGAACCGAGACCCATTCCCACGCCGAAGCCGAGAGCCTTGGCGGCCTTGACGACGTCTCCCGATGCAGCAGCGAGCAGATGAAGCACTCCCACGTCCTCCTTAGTGCGCCGGCTCGATCGCCGAGCCGATGTAGATGGCGGTCAGGGCGGCGAAGATGAAGGCCTGGATCGTGACCACGATCACGACCTCGAAGAGGTAGAAGGCGATCCCGATCGCGAACGAGATCGGGACGACGATGTAGAAGGTGATCCCGCCGAGGATGAAGATCAGGCCGATCGAGACGAGGATCAGCATGTGGCCGGCGAGCATGTTCGCGTAGAGCCGGACGCTGAGGCTGACCACGCGGAAGACGTGCGAGATCGTCTCCAGCACGGCCATCGCCGGCACCATCGCCCGCGGCACCCCCGCCGGGACGAAGCTCTTGAAGTAGCGCGCCCCGTTCCAGCGGAGGCCCTCGACGTGCGTGAACACGACGCTGAAGAGCGCGAGCACGAGCGTCACCGAGAGCTGGGAGGTGACCGCGTAGATCCCCCACGTCGGCACCCCGTGCCAGCGCTCGCCCGAGAGCGGCAGCGGGATGAACCCGACCATGTTCAGCGTCCAGATGAAGAGGAAGAGCGTGGCGACGTACGGGAACCACCTGCCGACCGCCTTGGCCGGCAACCCCTGCTCGGCGATCTGCGTCTGCGCGATCTCGTAGAGGGCCTCGCCGACCGTCTGGCGCTTGCTCGGCAGCAGGGCGAGCCGGCTGCGCATGGTGAAGATCCCGAGCAGGATCGTCAGCGCCGCGCCGAGCGCGAGGTAGACGACCGCCTTGTTGATCGAGAGGTCGAGCGGGCCGAGGTGGATCGGCACCCACTCCTTGAGCTCGAACTCGTCCGCCGGGTTGAACGTCTCGGCGCCGGCGGACGCGGGCAGCGCGAGCGCCAGCAGCCAGAGCAGGAGGGCCAGCCGCCTCACGCGGCCCGTCCTCCGGTGAAGTACTCGACGAGCGAGACGGCGAGCGAGAGCGTGTACGCGAGCGCGTAGACGGCGACCGCGGCGACGCCGACGTCCTTGCTCGCCACCGTCACCGCGAGCAGGACGATCATCACGGCGATGCCGCGGAACGAGTGCGCGAGCGCGACGAAGCCGGAGACGCCGAGGTGGTCGGCGCCGATCGGCAGCCGTGCGAGCCACAGGCCGAGCGCCTCCCCCGCCGCCCACAGCACCGCCGCGAGCACCCAGCCGGAAAGCGGGAAGCCGGCGACGAGGAACACCGGCAGCGCGAGCGCGACGACGCCGGCGCCGGCGAGCGCGGGAGCGCGTCGCCCCGGAACAGGACGCGGCGTGGACAGCAGGCCGGCTCTCACGAGAAGTAGCCCTTGAACCGCCGGTAGACAGCGAAGACCCCGACGGGGATGCCGGCGGCCACGCCGCCCAGGACGCCGTAGCCGGTGTCGCCAGCCGCCCAGCCGGCCAGCGCCCCGCCGCCGGCGCAGGCGCCGATCGTGCCAGCGAGGATCGCGCCCGCCTCGACGGGCTGGAACGACGAGCGTGAGGAGGCCTGCATGCGCGGGCGAGAATAGCAGCGCGCGCCCGAGCGCTCCCCGAGAACCGTCGGGACTTTGTGACAGTGAGAAGTCGCACCACGACACGCCCTCTCGTCCTGCTCGTGCACGGCAGCGTCGTCAACGCCGAGGCGACGTGGGCCGCGCAGCAGCCGCTGCGTCAGCCGGGGAAGCGCTCCGCAACCGAGAGCGCGTAGCGGCGGTCGAAGCGCGGCTCCGTCAGGCCGCCGTCTTCCGGAGCGGGTCGCCCGGCTGCCGGCGGCGCGAGATCGGGTTGGCCAGCTTGACGATCTCGAGCACGTAGACGACGTACACGGAGAAGGCGAGCGCGACGAGCGCGATCCCGGCCGCGAGCAGCGTCGGCCAGAGATGCCAGACGCCGTGGGCGCGCACCGGGACGAAGCGCGTCGCGAGCGCGGCGGCGGCGAGCGAGAGGCACCACGCCCAGATCGTCACCGCCGCGCGCGGCTGCGAGAAGCCGCGGCGCAGGAAGCGGTGGTGCAGGTGCGCCTGGTCGCCGACGAAGACGCGCTCGCCGTGCTTGAGCCGCCGCGCGACGACGAAGGTCGTGTCGACGATGGGCACGGCCAGCACGAGCAGCGGGAAGAACAGGGCGACGGTGGCCGCCGTCTTCAGGAGGCCCTGCACCGCGACGGTGGCGAGCACGTACCCGAGCAGGAGCGCCCCCGAGTCGCCCATGAAGATCCGGGCCGGGTAGAAGTTGTGGCGCAGGAAGCCGAGGCAGGCGCCGAACACGATCGCCGACAGGATCGCCGCGTCCGGCTTG
>JADGHP010000065.1 GCA_019683855.1 Thermoleophilia bacterium | reverse complement strand
GCGGCCTCGTAGATCGGGTCGCGGGTGTAGCGCTCCAGCTCGTCCGAGAGGACGTCGCTCGGGGCCGGCGGATCGCCGGGCGGGAACGGCGCCGGCTCGCCGTCGAGGTCGATGCCCTCGAGCCGCTCGGCGGGGACGTGCTCGAGCGCGATGTCGTCGCGGCGCAGGCGCGAGCGCAGCCAGCCGGCGAGCAGCCACGCCTGCGCGGCGGTGCCGTGCACGCGGATCGTGCCGACGTCCGCGATGCCCGGCCACAGCGAGGCGAGCAGGGCGCGCCAGCGCGACGTCCGCGCCCACGCGATGTCGGAGCACGCCGCCTTGGGGAACAGCTCCACCAGGCGTCGGTACGGGTACGGCAGATCGTCCCACTCGGTCGAGTCGACGATCAGCCTGTCGGTGATCTCGACGAGCTGCTCGAGCTCCTGCGCCCCCCAGGGCGGCTCGCCGCGCCAGCGCAGGAAGACGGGCAGGTCGGAGACGAGCAGCGGCTGGACGATGCTCGCCGGCGCCTTGGCGCGCATCCCGTGCAGGCGCAGCTCGATCACCTCCGAGCACACCGTCTGCTCCAGCCCGGGCAGCGCGTAGCACTCGAGCGAGACGAGCGCGTCGATCCGGTCGAAGCTCGAGTCCGGCTCCGGGCGCAGCAGGATCGCCCGGGAGGGGTGCCGCTCCGCCATCCCCGCCAGCGCCGCGCGCGCCTGCCCCAGCCAGGGCTCGGGCACCCAGGCGAGGTGCGTCATCACGCTCGTACGCAGGGTTGGCGGCCGCCCCTCGTCCGCCGCCTCCGCGCGCAGCCGCGCGAGCGCACCGCTCACCTGCGCGAGGCCGACGTCCTCGGCCTCCCAGCGCTCGACCGCGGCCGGCTCGGAGCCGCTCAGTGCCTCCGCCACGACCTGCCGTCCCGGTGCATGAGGTCGTCGGCGCTCGGCGGGCCCCAGGTCCCCGCGGCGTAGTTCGGGAAGGCGGGGCGGTCGCGCTGCCACGCCGCGACGATCGCATCCACGAGCGACCACTGCTCCTCCACCTCGTCGGTGCGCGTAAAGAGCGTCGAGTCGCCGAGCAGCGTGTCGAGGATCAGCCGCTCGTACGCCTCCGGCATCCCGGTGCGGAACGCGCCGCCGTAGAGGAAGTCCATGTGCACGGTGCGGATCGTCATCCCCTGCCCGGGCACCTTCGCGCCGATGGCGAGCGAGACGCCCTCGTCGGGCTGGACGTGGACGAGCAGGACGTTCGGGCGCAGCCCCTCCGCCGCGATCTCCTCGAACGGCGGGTGCGGCGCCCGCTTGAACTGGATCGCGATCGTCGTCTCGCGCCGCGCCAGGCGCTTGCCCATGCGCACGTAGAACGGCGTGTCCGCCCAGCGCCAGTTGTCGACGTAGAGCTTGGCGGCGACGTACGTCTCGGTGATGGAGTCCGGCGCGACGCCCTCCTCCTCGCGGTAGGCGGGAACCTCGACGCCCTCGACGAACCCGCGGCCGTACTGCCCGCGCACGACCGACCTCGGCCCCGGCGTGCGCAGCGCGCGCAGCACCTTCACCTTCTCGTTGCGCACCGACTCCGCGGTGAAGTCGATCGGCGGCTCCATGGCGGTGAGGGCGAGCAGCTGGAGCAGGTGATTCTGGAAGATGTCGCGGATCGCGCCCGCCTGCTCGTAGTAGCCGGCGCGGCCCTCGATCCCGATCGACTCCGCCACCGTGATCTGGACGTGGTCGACGAACTGGCGGTTCCAGATCGGCTCGAAGATGCCGTTCGCGAACCGGAGCGCCAGCAGGTTCTGGACCGTCTCCTTGCCGAGGTAGTGGTCGATGCGGAAGATCTCCTCCTCGGCGAAGCACGCGCGCAGCTTCGCGGTCAGCGCGCGGGCGGAGGCGAGGTCGTGGCCGAACGGCTTCTCGACGATCAGCCGCGTCCAGCCGCGCCCGTCGCGCCGGCGGCCGAGCGCGTCGACGATCGGCGAGACCGCCGGCGGCGGCACCGCGAGGTAGTAGACGCGGTTGCCGCCGAGGCCGCGCTCCTGGTCGAGCCGCTCGAGCAGGCGGTGCAGCGCATCCTCGCCGCCCGCGTCGGCGAAGTCGGTGGCGACGTAGTGGAGCGAGGCGGCGAGCTTCGCCCAGACGTCCTGCCGGAACGGGTCGCGCGCGTGCTCCTGCACGGCGGCCTTCATGTCCTCGCGGAACGACTCGTCGGTCGCCGCGGTGCGCGCGACGCCGACGATCGCGAACCGGGAAGGCAGCAGCCGGCGCAGCGCGAGCGCGTACAGCGCCGGCAGGAGCTTCCGGTGCGCGAGATCGCCGGAGGCCCCGAAGATGACGAGGGCGCACGGGTCGGGGGAGGGGCGGAGCGCCAGCCCCTCCGCGAGCGGGTTCTCCTGCCGAGCGGTGCCGGGCGCGACCGCCATCAGCTCGAGTCGGGCGAGGTCTCGGACTTCTCGGCGGCCTTGATCGCGTGGCCGCCGAACTGGTTGCGCAGCGCGGCGGCGACCCTGGCGGCGAAGCCCGTCTCGTCGCGCGAGGCGAAGCGGGCAAAGAGCGAGGCCGCGATCACCGGCGCCGGCACGTTCTCGGCGATCGCCTCGTGGACCGTCCAGCGGCCCTCGCCCGAGTCCTCCACGTACGGGGCGACGTTCTCGAGCTTGCCGCCGTGCTCCTCGAACGCGGAGTGGAGCAGCTCGAGCAGCCACGAGCGGACGACCGAGCCGTGGCGCCAAATGCCGGCGATCTCGCGCAGGTCGAGGTCGAACTCGGAGCGCTCCATGATCTCGAAGCCCTCCGCGTAGGCCTGCATGAGGCCGTACTCGATCCCGTTGTGCACCATCTTCACGAAGTGCCCTGCGCCGGGCGCGCCCACGTGGGCGTACCCGCCCTCGGGAGCGAGCGCGGTGAAGATCGGCTCCAGCCGGCGCACCGGCTCCTCGTCGCCGCCGACCATCAGGCAGAAGCCGACCTCGAGCCCGAAGATGCCCCCGGAGACGCCCGCGTCGACGAAGTGGAGGCCGCGCTCGCGCGCCTCGCGATGGCGCCGCTGCGAGTCGCGGAAGTTCGAGTTGCCCCCGTCGACGATCGTGTCGCCCTCGTCGGCGAGGCCGAGCAGCTCCTGGAACACCTCCTCGGTGACCTGCCCCGCCGGCACCATCGTCCAGAATGCGCGCGGCGCGTCGAGCTGCGTCTTCAGCTCCGCGAGCGAGGACGCCGTGCGCGCCTCGACGTTCGGGTCGTAGGTCTTGACGTCGTGCCCGTGCCGGCGCAGGCGCTCGGTCATCCCGTCGCCCATGCGGCCGAGGCCGATCATCCCGAGTTGCATCGCGACTCCTCAGATCTCCTCGATGTGGACGCGCGCGACGCGCCGGCCGCGCTCCTTCAGCGACTCGAAGTCGCCCGCCGCCTGCGCGCGCAGGAGCGCCCGGAAGCCGAACGGCCTGCCCGGGATCGGCAGCTCGTCGCCGGGGTCGTCGACGACCTGGAGGAAGAGGCCCGTGTTGGGGCCGCCCTTGTGCAGCTGCCCGGTCGAGTGCAGGTAGCGCGGCCCGTAGCCGTGCGTGACGACGAGGCCCGTCCGCGCCCGAAGGTCGCAGACGAGTTGCTGGATGCGCGACTCGTTCTCGGGCGACGGGTTCACGAACGCCTGCACGGCGACGTAATCGCCCTCCCGCGCCTGCGCCAACAGCTCGTCGATCGACCCCTCGTTCTCGAGCCGCGGGTCTTGGCCCGTGGCCAGGACCTGATTCGTCTTGTCCTTCGCGGCCTGCACGTCGGGCTGGTCGAACGGGTTGATGCCGAGGTACGCGCCCGCGACGGCGACCGCGAACTCCCAGCGGAAGAACTCGCCGCCGAGCGCGTACGGCTCGGGCAGGCGCGGCTCGGCGGCCTGCCGATCGGGCCCCTCCGGCGACTCGCCCGGCGCGGGGACGAGCCCCTTGCCCTGCTTGCCGGTCGACTCGGCGACGAGCTGCTCCGCCCACAGCCCGAAGCCGCCCTCGGTCTCGGCGATGCAGATCTTGTCGCGGCCCTCCTGCCAGCCGCTGCCGAAGCGGCTGCCGAGCTCGTAGCCGGGGTTGCCGTCGTCGCGGCGGCAGGCGTCGGCGAGCGCCTCGGCCGAGGCGAGCAGCCGGTCGACGTCGATTCCCATCAGCGCGGCGGGCACCATCCCGAACGGCGAGAGCGCCGAGTAGCGGCCGCCGATCGTGGGCTCGCCGGCGAACGAGCGCCTGAAGCGGCGTTGCTTCGCTAGCTCCTCCAGCGGCGAGCCGGGGTCCGTGATGGCCACGAAGCGCGAGCCGTCCTGCCCCGCTCTGCGCCAGAAGTAGTCGGTGTGCGAGCGGGTCTCGAGCGTCGACCCCGACTTCGAGGCGGCGACGAAGAGCGTGCGCTCGAGGTCGAGCCGCCCCTCGAGATCGCGGATCGCCTGCGGGTGCGTCGTGTCGAGGACGTGGAAGGAGGAGGCGCCGAACGTGCGCCGCAGCACCTCGGCGGCGAGGCTCGAGCCGCCCATCCCGAGCAGGACGACCGTGTCGAGCCCCTCGCCGGCGACCTCCTCGGCGAGCGCGCGCAGCTCGGGGACGCGCTCCCGCATCCGGTGCGGCTCGTCGAGCCAGCCGAGCCAGCGCGCCTCGTCGCGACCGGTCCAGAGCGTGGGGTCGCGCTCCCAGATCCGGTCGATGAGCTCCGCGCGCTCCACTACGAGGCCACGAGCGCTCCGCGCTTGGCGCCGACGCCTGCGAGCAGCTCCGCGAACGAGTCGGCGAACTTCTGCACGCCCTCCAGCTCGAGCGTCAGCGTCACGTCGTCGTAGTCGACCCCCACGGCGGCGACGCGCTCGAACACCTCGTGCGCCGCGTCGAGCCCCTCGAGGACGGTGTCGCCGCGCACCTCGCCGTGATCCTGGAAGGCGCGAATCGTCTCCTCGGGCATTGTGTTCACCGTCTCGGGACCGATCAGCTCCTCGACGTAGAGCACGTCGCGGTAGGACGGGTTCTTCGTCGACGTGGACGCCCACAGGCAGCGCTGCGGGAACGCGCCCTTGCCGGCGAGAAACTCCCAGCGCGGGCCGGAGAACGCCTGCCGGTAGTGCTCGTACGCGAGCTTCGCGTTCGCTACGGCGAGCTTGCCGCGCAGCGCAAGCGCCTCCTCGCTCCCGATCGCCTCCAGCCGCTTGTCGGTCTCGGTGTCGACCCGGGAGACGAAGAAGCTCGCCACCGAGCGCACCGTGCTCGGGTCGCCGCCGGCGGCGACGAGCCGCTCGAGCCCGCGCAGGTAGGCCTCCACGACCTCGCGGTAGCGCTGGAGCGAGAAGATCAGCGTCACGTTGATGCTCTTCCCGAGCGCGATGCAGTCCTCGATCGCGCCGAGGCCCGGCTTGGTGGCGGGGATCTTCACGTACAGGTTCGGGCGGTCGATCCACGCGTGGAAACGCATCGCCTCGTCGAAGGTCGCCTCGCGGTCGTAGGCGAGCGTCGGGTCGACCTCGAGCGAGACGTAGCCGTCGTCGGGCTTGCGCTCGTGCACCGGCGCGAGCAGGTCGAGGGCGGCCTCGACGTCGCGCACCGCGAGCTGGAGGAAGATCTCCTTCGGGTCGGTCTCGCTCTCGAGCAGCTCCCGGAGCTGGGCGTCGTAGGAGGTGCCCTGCGAGATCGCCTTCTGGAAGATGGTCGGGTTCGAGGTGACGCCGACGACGGCGTCCTCCTCCATCATCCGCGCCAGCTCGCCCGACTCGAGCAGGTCGCGCGAGAGGTAGTCGATCCAGACCGACTGGCCACGCGCGCTCAGCGTGTGCAGTCTCGATTCAGCCATTGCGCATGCCCCTCTCCATCGCTTTCACCTTCTCCAGTCTGGCGAGGAAGCGCTCCCCTCCGTCGAAGCGCGCCGCCAGGAAGGTGCGCACGAGGTCGGCGGCGAGGCTCGGGCCGACCACCTCGGAGCCGAGGCAGAGGACGTTCATGTCGTCGTGCTCGACGCCCTGGTGGGCCGAGTAGACGTCGTGGCAGATGGCGGCGCGGATGCCCGCGACCTTGCACGCGGCGACCGAGGCGCCGACGCCCGAGCCGCAGACGAGGATCCCCCGCTCGGCGCGGCCGTCCAGGATCGCGGCGGCGAGCTCCGCCGCCTTGTCGGGGTAGTCGACGCGGCGCTCGTCCGTGTCGACGCCGAGGTCGACGACGCCGTGCCCGTCCTCCCGCAGCACCGCGAGGATCCGCTCACGCAGCCGCACCCCGCGGTGGTCGAACGCGACGGCCACGTTCACCGCGGCGTCTCCAGGCCGGTGTCAGACACCGGGACATGTCGCGAAGAGGCGGGGCAGGAGCCGGCGGCGCTGCGGCGTGCCCGGGGCGCCGCCGTTTCCGACGCGTTACGGAGCCGTGACACTCTCACGTGCACGTCTGACACCTGGACACGGCTCATCGGGACACGCGGGTTCGCAGAGCGAGCGCACGCTCGACCACCGCGTCGGCGGTGTAGCCGAGCTTCTCCAGCACCGTCGCGCCCGGCGCCGAGGCGCCGAAACGCTCGATCGAGACCGAGTCGCCCTCGTCGCCGACCCACCGTCGCCACCCGAGCGCGACCCCGGCCTCCACCGAGAGCCGCGCCCGCACCTCCGGCGGCAGCACCTCGTCGCGGTACTCGGCCGGCTGCGCCTCGAACAGCTCCCAGCACGGCATCGAGACGACACGCCCATGCACCCCCTGCTCGTCGAGCCGCCGCGCCGCCTCGAGCGCGACGTGCACCTCGGAGCCGCTCGCGAGCAGGATCAGATCGGGGAGCCCGTTCGCCTCCTCCGATTCCCAGAGGACGTACGCACCGCGCGCCACGCCCTCCGCGGACGCGACCTCGCGCCGATCGAGCGTCGGCACCTTCTGCCGCGTCAGCGCGAGCGCGACCGGCCCGTCCTCGCGCTCGAGCGCGACCTTCCACGCCTGCGTCGTCTCGTTCGCGTCGGCGGGGCGGATGAACCACAGGTTGGGGATCGCGCGCAGCGCCGCGAAGTGCTCGACGGGCTGGTGCGTCGGCCCGTCCTCGCCGAGTCCCACCGAGTCGTGCGTCCACACCCAGACGACCGGGAGCGACGAGAGCGCCGACAGCCGCACCGCCGGCCGCATGTAGTCGGAGAAGACGAGGAACGTGGAGCCGTACGGCTTGACCATGCCGCCGTGGAGGGCGATCCCGTTCACGATCGAGCCCATCGCGTGCTCGCGGATGCCGAACGCGACGTTGCGGCCCGCGTGCGTCGCCGAGAAGACGCCGCCGCCCTTGAACTCCGTCCTCGTCGACTCGACGAGATCCGCCGCGCCGCCCACCATCGTCGGCGTGTAGCGCTTGAGCGCGTCCATCACCTTGCCGCCCGCGTCGCGCGTCGCCAGCTCCTCGCCGGCGGGGAACTCCGGCAGCGCCTCCACCCAGCCGGGACGCGGACGGCCGGTGTGCACCTGGTCCCAGTCCTCGCGCAGCGCCGGGTAGCGCGCCGACCACGCCTCGAAGCGCCGCCGCCACGCCCGCTCGAGCTCGAGGCCGCGCTCGGTGACGTCCATGTGCGCCCGCACGTCGTCGGGGACGAGGAAGGTCGCGTCCGGATCCCAGCCGAGCGCCTCCTTCGCCGCGCGCACCTCGTCGGCGCCGAGCGGCGCGCCGTGCGCCTTCGCGGTGTCCACCGCGTGCGGCGCGCCGTAGCCGATGTGCGAGCGGATCACGATCAGGCTCGGCCGCTCGACCTCGGCCTGAGCCCGCGCGATCGCCTCGCGCAGGGCGTCGAGGTCGTTCGCGTCGTCCACGTGCTGCACGTGCCAGCCCTGGGCCGCGAGCCGCGCGCCCTTGTCCTCGGCGGAGAACGAGAGCGAGGTCGTGCCGTCGATCGTGATGCGGTTGTCGTCGTAGAAGTAGACGAGCTTCCCGAGCCCGAGCTGCCCCGCGATCGACGCCGCCTCGTTCGAGACGCCCTCCATCAGGTCGCCGTCGGAGCAGATCGCGTAGACGCGGTGATCGACGATCTCGTCGTAGGGCCGGTTGTAGCGCTCGGCGAGGAAGCGCTCCGCGATCGCGAAGCCGACGCCGTTCGCGAACCCCTGCCCGAGCGGCCCCGTCGTCGCCTCCACCCC
>JADGHP010000064.1 GCA_019683855.1 Thermoleophilia bacterium | reverse complement strand
GACGCTCGGCGACCTCACCGGCCGACGCGTCCTCCACCTGCAGTGCGCGGGAGGCGAGGCGACGGCGGCGCTGGCGGAGCTGGGCGCGGTGGTGACCGGAGTCGATCCGCGGGTGGACGCGCTCGAGGCGGCTCGGGAGCGATGGCCGTCGATCCTCTGGGTCGAGGGCGAGGCGCAGGAGCTGCCGGCGGAGCTGCGACGCAGCCGCTTCGACCTCGTCTACGCCGGCGAGGGCGTGATCGGGCGGCTTACAGACCTGAACGGGTGGGCGCGCGGGATCGCGGCGGCGTTGCGGCCGCGCGGGGAGCTGCTTCTCTTCGACGACCATCCGGTCGCCGAGTGCGTGGACGGGTTCCTGCGCTGGCGCGAGAGCTACTTCCGCGAGCCGGGCGACCCGGAGCGGCTGTGGCGGCTCGGGCAGATCGTGAGCGCGCTCGCCCGCGCCGGCCTGCACGTCGAGGCGCTCGAGGAGTACCCGGGCGGCACCTCCCGCCGCGGTCACGACCGGCGCATCCCAGCGACGTTCCTGCTCTACGCGCGCCGCCACTGAAGCTGAGCGGAAGGCTTCGCATTTCGCCCGCTGACGGACTTCGCAGACGGGAGCGCGCGTCCTATCGAAGGCGAGCTCGCAGGCAGCGTGGATGTTTGCTATCCGCACCATAGACGCTTCCGATTGTTGACTTATGCTTCTGGCTCGATGAGCGAGCGCATCTCACTTCTCGTGACAGTCAAGGCGTACCCGGCGATTAGCCAGAAGTACGGCGAGGTGGTCTGCGTCGCCGGAATCCGTACCGACACACCCGATCCCGAGTGGGCACGGCTATTCCCCGTGCCCTACAGGGACATGCCATTCGCCCAGCGTTTCAAGAAGTACCAGGTAATCTCGCTCGAAGCGAGGAAGCACAGCGGCGACAAGCGGCCGGAGACCTATCGGCCAACCGTGGCGACCCTGACAGTCGGCGAGTTCCTGGATACGAAGAACGCGTGGGCCAAGCGGCGGGCTTTCGTGGAGCCGCTGGTCGTGGAGTCTATGTGCGAGATCCGGCGGCGCCAGCAGATGGACGGGACGTCGCTCGGGGCGTTCCGGCCAGCTGAGGTGCTCGACTTCGTGATCGACAAGAACGTCGAGGAGTGGGACGACTCGAAGGCCGGCATCGCCGCGCAGCCGAGCCTGTTCTTTCCGACGAAGGACGGCCTTGAGCGGATCCCGTTCCGATTCCGGTATCGCTACCGCTGCTCAACCCCGGGCTGCCGCGAGCACACGCAGTCGATGATCGATTGGGAGCTGGCGCAGTCGTGGCGTAAGTGGCGCGAGCTCTACGACGAAACCACTCTGCTCGAGAACCTCCGCAAGCGGTTCCTGGAGACGATGTGCGGGCCAGGCAAGGACACGATCTTCTTCGTCGGGAACCAGCACCGCCGTCCGACGACGTTTCTCGTCTTGGGCGTCTTCTGGCCGCCTGCGGCGCGCTAAAGATGCACGATCGCCACGCAAGGTAGCCGCTCGGCAACCGCGCCGGCGATCACGGCGCGGTGACAGCTCTCGTGGGATGCCTCGACGCAGAGGAGACACGTCTTCACGTCGACGATCGACTCAGCAAGCGAAACGAGCGCAGAGTAGGAGCCGTTGTGTAGGTGCGCACGGTACTCCCGGGCGCCACCCTCGATGTCACCCCGCCTGTAGCGCTCGCGTGTCGGCTTTGGGTTGCCGAGCGCCCGCACATGCTCGTAGCGGATGCCGGCTTCAGCGAGCGAGGCTGCAAGCGGGCTCTTGGAAAAACCCGGTCGCCTCGAAAGCGGAAGCGCACGTACGTCGACGACTCGTTCGACGCCGGCGTCCTGCAGGCGCCGGATCAGCACGTCAGGCGTGCAACCCTGGTAGCCGATGGTGAACAGTGTTGGCACTCTCATCTCGTGCACGCGATTCGGGCCTCGACGGGCTTCCCTCTCGAGGAGAGAGGCTATCGCCCGACGCGCACGCGCGTCGGCGGAACGCCACCGATCGGCTGCCGTTACGCCGACGCTGACACGACGGCGAGGTTCGCTACCGCCCGGGAAGTGGCCACGAATCCCGGCCCCGTCTGGAGGCTCCGCGCCGCGGCTCAGGCGAGGCGGTCGAGCGCCTCGTCGAGCTCGGCGTCGCTGATCGTCAGCGGCGGCGTCGCCTGGATCAGCGAGCCGTCGAGGCCCGCCGGGACGACGAGCACGCCGCGCGCGAGCGCCTCCTCCGCGTCGCCCTCGCGCGCGCGCAGGAGCCCTCGCCCCCACCAGCCGGCCCGCTCGAAGCGCTCGCCGGCGGCGACGACGCGCTCCAGCAGGCGCGGCACCTCGTCGAGCACGACGAGCGCCGCCGCGCACGCGAGCGGGTTGCCGACGTGCGTGTGCGTGTACACGTCCTCGGGCCCGAGGTCCCACAGCTCCGCGAGCCCGTCGCGGTAGAAGAGCGCGGCCGAGAGCGGGAGCCCGCCGCCGAGCGCCTTGCCGACGCAGAGCACGTCGGCCACCTCCGCGCCCGGCCACAGCTCGCCGACGCGACCGAGCCCCGCGTAGATCGCGTCCACGACGAGCAGCGCGCCGGCCTCGTCGCAGCGGCGCCGCAGGGTCTCGAGGAAGCCGGGCGGCGGCACCCGCGAGCCGGCGCGGCCCTGCACCGGCTCGACGATCACGCAGGCCGCGTCCGCCGGCAGCGGCCCCGGGTCCTCGCCGTAGCGCCGCCGGTGCACCGGCCCGGGCAGCCAGGTCGCGAACGGGGCGCGGAAGCGCTCGAAGCCGGTGGCGGCCAGCGCGAGCAGCCCGGTGCCGTGGTAGGCCCCCTCGAAGGCGACGATGCCCGGGCGGCCGGTGGCGAGCAGGGCGGTGCGCAGCGCGATCTCGACCGCGTCCTCGCCGGTGACGCCGAGCTTGGCCGGCCGCGGCAGCGCCTCGCGCAGTCGGACCGTCACCTCCGCGTCGGCGAGGTCGCCGAGCGCGTGCACGACCTCCTGCGCCCGCCACGCCTCGAGGATCCGCGGGTTGCGGTGTCCGAGCGCGGCGACGCCGAACCCGCCGGTGAGGTCGAGCAGCTCGCGCCCGTCGGCGAGCGTGACGCGGCAGCCCTCCGCCCGCCGCCAGACGATCGGCGTCCAGCTCACCGCACGAGCCGCAGCACACGGCCGGCCGTCGCCCGGGCGATCGTCCCCGCCATCGCGGGGTTCTCCTGAAGCCGCCGCAGCGAGTAGCCGTACCAGTGCTCGCCGAACGGGACGTACACGCGCAGCCGGTGCCCCTCCGCCACGAGCTCGTCGGCCCGCTCCTCGCGGACGCCGAGCAGCATCTGCAGCTCGTACCCGTCGCGCCCGAGCCCGTACCGGGAGACGAGCCGCAGCGCCTCCCCGATCAGCCACTCGTCGTGCGTGGCGATCCCGACGTAGGCGCCGGCGTCGAGCAGCGCGTCGAGGGCGCGGACGAAGCTCGCGCGCACCGCCTCGGCGTCCGTGTAGGCGAGCGACGGCGGCTCGACGTAGATGCCCTTGCAGAGCCGGACGTTCGGGCGCAGGTCGGCGAGCGCGCGCACGTCGCCGAGCGTCCGCCGGAGGTACGCCTGGAGGACGACGCCGACGTTGTCGTGCCCCGCCTCGCGCAGCTCGCGGTAGAGGCGGAGCGTGTCGTCGGTCGTGGACGAGTCCTCCATGTCGATGCGCACGAAGTTCCCGTGGCTCGCCGCCTCGCGGACGACGCTCTCGAGGTTCTCGCGGCAGAGCTCGTAGGAGAGGCCGAGGCCGAGCGCGGTGAGCTTCACGCTCACGTTGCAGTCGAGCCCGTGGCGGTCGATCGCCGCGAAGACGTCGCGGTAGGCCTGCGCGATCGCGCGCGCCTCCTCCTCGCGGGCGATCTCCTCGCCGAGGACGTCGATCGTCGCCAGCTTGCCGCCCGCGTTCAGCCGCCGCACGACCTCGACCGCGTCCGCGAGCGTCGGCCCGGCGATGTAGCGGGAGGAGAAGAGCTGGACGACCGGCTTCGGCACCGCCGGCAGCAGGCGAACGATGGCGCGGTCGAGCAGCGACACGAGCGGGCGCGATTCTACGCGGGCCGGAAGCGACGGCTCAGCTCTCGCGCATGAACCCCTGGCGGGCGGCGCTGACGAGGGCCACCGCCTCGGGGAACAGCACGCGCATCGCGTCGCGCAGGGCGATCGCCTGCTCGTCGACGCCGCCCTGCACCTGCACCTGCTGCAGCGCCGCCGAGGTCAGCTCCACCGCGGTGTTGAGGGTCAGCGTCGCGAACTGCTCGCGTTGCGCCTCCTGGACGCTTTCTGCCTGGCGCTCGGCGAACTCGCGCAGCCCGCGCAGCAGATCCTCCGGGTCGCCCCCGAACGGGAATCCGAAGCCTCCGCCTTCCACGCGACCACTCTAGCGTTCGCCGCGCGAGAACCTGCGCTCAGCCGCGCGACACCGCGGCTATCGCGCGACGCTCAGAAGAGGGGGCCCTTGTACGCGCGCTCGACGTCGTCGGCGAGCTTCTCGACGGCCGCGAGCGCCTGCTGCATCGCGGCCGCGAACGGCGAGCCGGAGCCCTCGCCGAGCGCCTGCTCGAGCCGCCGCGAGGCGACGCCGATCGCGTCGAGGTACGCGACGCGAGCGACCCGCGGCGCCGGCTCGAGCGTCTCCGCGAGCGCGGCCGCCGCCTCCTCGGCCGCCTCGATCCCTGCGGGCGCCTCGGTCTCGCGCAGCTCCGCGAGACGCGCCCGCAGCGCGTCGAGATCGCCGCCGCCGGCGAGCGCCTCGGCGACCTCGCACATCGCCGCGAGCGACGTGGCCTCCCGGACGAGGCGGCGGTCGGCGATCGGCTGCTCCTCGTCGTCGAGCGCGAGCCAGGAACGCCCATCGCCGGACTCGAAGGCGCACAGGTAGACACGCGTGCCACCGAGCGGCTCGGCCGCGAGCACGCCCGCCAGGCGCTCGCCGTCCGCCGCGAACCGCGCCGCGGCGGCTGCGATCCGGGCGACGTCCTCGCTCACCGCCACGCGCCAAGAATAGAGTCACGGGTGGTGGAGCTCTCGCCGAGGACCCGCCACGCGCGCGAGCTGTTCGCGCCCCTCGGGCCGACGTACGACCGGACGGCGCGGCTGCTCTCGCTCGGCCAGGATCCGCGCTGGCGCGCCTTCCTCGTCTCGCGGGTCCCCGCCGACGCGCGGCGCGTGCTCGACGTCGCGACCGGTACCGCCGCGGTGGCCGTCGAGCTCGCGCGCGCGCAGCCGCGGCGGACAGTGGTCGGGATCGACCAGAGCCCGGAGATGCTCGCGGTCGGGCGGCAGCGCGTCGCCGCGGCCGGGCTCTCCAATCGGATCGAGCTGCGCGAGGGTCGAGCGGAGGCGCTCCCGTTCGGGGACGGCGAGTTCGACGCGCTGACCTTCACCTACCTGCTCCGCTACGTCGACGACCCGGGCGCGACGCTGCGGGAGCTCGCCCGCGCGGTCCGCCCGGGCGGGACGGTGGCGATGCTCGAGTTCGGGCTGCCGCGGGGCGTCTGGCGGCCGCTGTGGGAGCTCTACGTCGGCGTCGGCCTGCCGCTCGCCGGGACGGCGCTTTCGCCCGGCTGGCGCGCGGTCGGACGCTTCCTCGGGCCGAGCATCCGCGAGTTCCACGCGCGCTGGCCCGAGCAGCGGCTGCTCGAGCTGTGGCGCGAAGCGGGGATCGAGGAGGTGCGCCTGCGGCGGCTCGGCCTCGGCGGCGGACTGGTGGTCTGGGGGCGGCGGGCACGGTGAGCGACAACCCGCGCCCCGCCTTCTACGCGCTCCGCCCGGGCGGCTGGCGCGACTACGTCACGCTCCTCCATCCGCCCTACACGCTCTGGCACCTCTCCTACGTCGCGCTCGGCGCGGCGCTCGCGCCGCGAATGCGCTGGGGAGTGCTCGGCTGGACGGCGCTCGCGTTCGCCCTCGCGCTCGGGGTGGGCGCGCACGCGCTCGACGAGCTGCGCGGGCGGCCGCTCGGGACGCGGATCCCGGATCGCGTGCTCGCCGGGCTCGCCGCGCTCTCGGTCGGCGGCGCCTGCGCGATCGGCATCGCGGTCGCGGCGGGCTCGACGTGGTGGCTGCTCGCGTTCGTGACAGCGGGCGCCTTCCTCGTCGCCGCGTACAACCTCGAGCTGCTCGGCGGCGCGTTCCACACCGACCTCTGGTTCGCCGGCGCGTGGGGCGCGTTCCCCGTGCTGACCGCCTTCTTCGCGTCGGCGCACCGGCTGCGAGGCGAGGCGCTCGCGGCGGCGGCGTTCGCGTTCCTCGCAAGCTGGGCGCAGCGGCGCCTCTCGACGCAGGTGCGCTTCGTCCGCCGCCGTGTCGCACGCGTCGAGGGCCGGGTCGAGCTGCGAGACGGGAGCGCGGCGCCGGTCGACGCGGAGCTGCTCGCGCGCGCCCCGGAGGCGGCCCTGCAGGCGCTCGCCGCGGCGATGGTGCTCCTCGCCGGGGCGGCCCTTCTCGTCCGCGCCGCCTGACCCCTAACATGCACGCGGTGGCGCTGAGCACGATCGTCGACATCGTCTTCGCGGCGGGGCTCGTGGCGGCGGCGCTCGCGCTCACCGGGGCGGCGCTCCAGCGCGTGCGCGCCTGGCTCCTCGCGACGCTGACGGGAGTGGTCTCCGTCGCCGCGGTCGCGGTCTGGGTCCTGTTCGCGCTGCGACAGGAGCGGTCGCTCGCCGTCGCGGCCGCCGGCCTCAGCGGTTGCGCCCTCGTCGCGTGCGCGTCCCTCCTCCTCCGCCGCGCCCTGGTGCGGCTGGCGGCCGTCGACGCGCACCTCGACCGGGCGCAGGCGCGGCTGTTCGAGCTGATCGACCGCGAGGCCGCCAGTCGCGCGGCCGAGCTCGAGCGAACCCTGGCGCGCGCCCGCGCCGACTCCGCCTCGCTGCTCCAGGAGCAGGAGCGGCAGTTCGCCGAAGAGCGGCGACGATCGTTCGCGGAGCGCGAGCGCGAGGCGCTGGCGGACTTCAACGAGCGGCTGACGAGGACGCAGGCGCAGGTCGAGCAGCGGCTCGCGGGGTGGGCGCAGGATCTCGACCGCGCCGTGGAGGGCACGAAGGCGCGCATCGCCGAGCTGGCGCAACGCCAGCAGCGGCTCCTCTCCGACGTCGAGGCGCGTCTGGCGGCCGACGCCGAGCGGCTGGCGACCGAGAGCGAGGAGCAGCGCGCCGCGATCGGCCGCTTCCGCTCCGAGCTCGACCGGGCGCTGGAGGAGTCGCTTGCCGCGGCGCGGGCGGAGGTCGAGGCGCACGCCGCCGAGCGGCGGCGCGCGCTGCACGAGCTCGAGGAGCGGATGCGCCGCCGCGAGCGAGAGCTGCTCGAGCTGCTCGAGCACGAGGAGGCGGAGGCGGTGCACCGGATCCGTGCCGGCTTCGCCGAGATCGAGCGGCGCCAAATCGAGCAGATGCAGCGGCTCGTCGAGCGGTCGGTGAGCTCGTACGCCGACGAGGCGGCGCAGCAGTTCTCCGGCGTCGTCAAGACGGCGCGCGAGGACGCGGCGAAGCGGCTCGCACGCGAGCTCGAGCGCTCGGTGAGCGTGTTCGCGCGCGAGGCGGAGACGGTGCTCGCCGATCGGCTCGCGCAGGTCGGCGACGCCGGCGCGCGGCGGCTCGAGCGGAAGCTCGCGGACGCCGGCAAGGTGCTGGAGCGACAGCGCGACGAGTGGATGACGGCGGTCGATCAGCGCATCGCCGAGCTGGAGGCGGACGTGCGGCGTCGGCTCGAGGAGCTCGTGGCCGACGCGGAGGCCGAGCGCGGCGTGCTCGAGGCGAGGCTGCAGGAGCTCGCCCGCCGCCTGGACGCGACCGCCGCCCTGCGCGGCTCCTGACCTGGGCTAAAACTCGCGCTCCCGGTGCCGCTAACAAACGAGGGCAGGGTTCGTCCCACACAGCACGAACGTACCGAGCCGATGAGCGAGATGGCAGAAGTCGCCGAACCCGAGCTGGACGAGCGCTCGAAGGTCGAGAGCTGGCGGCTCCACGTGCTGATCGAAGCCGGGTACCCTCTCCCGCTCGCGGAGAGGCTCGCGGTCAGCGACGCCGACCTGCACGTGGCGGTCGAGCTCGTCGACAAGGGCTGCGCGCACGAGACCGCAGCCGCCATCCTCCTCTAGCGGCGCTCTCGACCGGCCCTCGTCGCCGGCGCCGCGGGCGAGTACGCTGCCAGGCGATGAGCAGGGTCGAGGCGCTCCCGTACGAGGACCGGACCGTCTACCCGGTCGCCGCCTTCAACCGCGGCGTCGCCCAGTGGCTCGGCCGCCTGCCGAGCGTCTGGGTCGAGGGCGAGGTGACCGAGCTGCGCCGGCGCGAGCGCTGGGCGACCGTCTACTTCACGCTCAAGGACCCCTCCGACGGCTCGTGCGTCCGTGTGACGATGCCGCGCGGACGCTTCGACGCCCTCCGGCT
>JADGHP010000063.1 GCA_019683855.1 Thermoleophilia bacterium | reverse complement strand
CAGCCCGCTCACGAGCGGGTGTCCGAGGACGAGCGAGACGCCGAGCAGCGGCACGCGCCGCGCGAGCGAGCGCTCGAGCTCGAGCGCGAGCCGCCAGCCCTCGGAGCCGCCGGTCTCGAGCAGCGAGGACGCGCCCGCCGCCCGCAGCGCCTCCGGGCCTCCGGCCGCGAGCAGCGTGGCCGGGCCGCCGTGCAGCACCGTCTCGGCGGCGGTGACGACGAGGACGAGGTCGGTGTCGACGAGCGCCGGGTTGACGCGGAGCGGCGGTTGCGCGCCGTCGTCGAGCGCGCGAAGCTCGGGGTCCTCGACGTCGTGGACGACGACCCGGCCGTGGAACCGGCGCGCCAGCTCGGGCGTCACGAGCGCGGTCAGCTCCCGCTGCGACGGCTTCCGCGCGAGCCCCGCCGTCGCCACGATCGTCTGGTAGCCGGTCGGGAGCCCGAGCCGCTCGAGCTCGTCCACGACGGCCCCGATCGCGAGCTGGCGCGGATCCGCGGCCACGCCCGGGATCGGCAGCGCCGGCGGCTCCACGACGATCGTCGCGCGCCGCGCCCCGCGCGCCAGCGCCTCGAGCGGCGGGCCGTCGAGGGGGAAGCGCAGCGCGTCGCGGACGGCCGCGCTCACGTCGGCGACGCGCGCGTGGGGAGGAGGCGGTCGCAGCACGACGGCGTCGTCCGGGGCGGCGGCGATCACCAGCCGCGTACCCGAGAGGAGGGGGATGCGCGGCACGCGCGGATTCAAGCAGCGGGACCGCCTCGTGCGCCGAGCCGCCCCGTAGACTCGGAGGCGGATGTCCCCGAAGACGCTCACCGGGGTGGAGCTCGACCTGAGCGACGCGCCGGCGCGCGAGTGCGAGCTGTTCCTCGTCGACGGCAACAACCTCGCCTACCGCGCCTTCTTCGCGCTGCCCGAGGAGCTGGCGACGAGCGAGGGCTTCCCGACCGGCGCGCTGCTCGGCTTCACGAACATGCTCTTCAAGCTGCTCGCCGACTACCGGCCGAAGGGCGTCGCGGTCGCGTGGGACACGCGGCCCGTGCACCGGGCGGCGCAGGCCGAGGCGGTCGAGGTCGCCTACAAGGAGGGACGCCGCCCGATGGCGGACCTGCTGCGAGAGCAGTTCCCGCACTTCCGGCCGATCGTCGAGGCGTTCGGCTACCGCAACCTCGAGTTCGAGGGCTGGGAGGCCGACGACGTGATCGCCACGCTCGCGACGCGCGCCGACGAGGCGGGGATCAAGACCTGCGTCGTCTCGACCGACCGCGACGCCTTCCAGCTCGTCTCGGAGAACGTCTGCCTGATGATGACCCCGCGCGGGGTGAGCGACGTGCACGTGTACACGCCCGACCGGGTCGAGGCGCGCTACGGGATCCGGCCCGACCAGATCCCGGACTTCATCGGCCTCAAAGGGGACAGCTCCGACAACATCCCCGGCGTCCCGGGGATCGGCGACAAGACGGCGGCCCAGCTCGTCGCCCGGTACGGCTCGCTCGAGGGCGTGCTCGAGCACGCTGAGGAGCTCTCCCCGGCGCGGCGCAAGAGTCTCGTCGCGTTCGCCGACCAGGCGCGCGCCGCGAAGCAGCTCGCGACGATGCGGCGCGACCTCGACCTCGACTGCGACCCGGCGGAGCTCGTCCTCTCGCCGCCCGACCGCTCGCAGCTGCGGGAGATCTTCCGCCGCTTCGAGTTCCGCGGGCTGTTGGCCCGCGTTGACGAGTTGGATCGGGCTCTGCCTGCGGCGGAGCGCTTGGACGGGCATGAGGCGGTGGCGGTGCGATGGCGCGAGGTCGACCCGTCCGAGCTTCCGAGCGCGGGCATCGCCGTCGCTGCGGACGACGATCGGGTGGCGGTCGCGACCTCCGACGAGGTTCTCGTCTCGAGACGCAGCGGAAGCGATCTCCGCCGAGCGGAGATCGCTCACGACGCGAAGGCGCTCGGCGTGGACGCGGTCGACGACACGATGATCCTCGCCTACTTGATCGAGCCGGGCCGCACCGCGTACGAGCTGGACGACCTCGCCGCCGAGTACGCGGTCGAGGCGAAGCCCGAGCCCGACGTAGAGGAGGAGACGGCGCGGCTCGTCCGTCACGCCGCGGTGACGCTGCGGCTCCGCGACCCGCTGCTCGAGCGGGTGCGCGAGCGCGGCGCCGAGCGGCTCTACCGCGAGGTCGAGATGCCGCTCGTGGGGGTGCTGCGCTCGATGGAGGAGGCGGGCATCCGGATCGACACCTACCGAATGGGCGAGATCACGGCTCGGCTCGCCGACCGGATCGAGGAGCTCGAGTCGCGCGCGTACGAGCTCGCCGGGGAGGAGTTCGTCCTCGGCTCCCCGCAGCAGCTCGCCCGGATCCTGTTCCAGAAGCTCGGGCTGACGCCGGGCCGGAAGGGCAAGACGGGCTACTCGACGGACACGCGCGTCCTGCGCTCGCTCCGCGGCGAGCACGAGCTCGTGCCGGTGATCGAGGAGTGGCGCGAGCTGTCGAAGCTCCTCAACACCTACCTCGTGCCGCTGCCGGCGCTGATCGGGCCCGACGGGCGGCTGCACACGCACTTCAACCAGACGGTGGCGGCGACGGGACGGCTCTCGACCTCGAGCCCGAACCTCCAGGCGATCCCCATCCGCACCGAGCTGGGCCGCGAGATCCGCTCCGCGTTCGTCGCCGAGCCGGGGCACCGGCTCATCTCGGCCGACTACTCGCAGATCGAGCTGCGGATCCTCGCGCACGTCTCCGGCGAGCCGAAGCTGCGGGAGGCGTTCGCGCGCGGCGAGGACATCCACCGCGCCACCGCCGCCGAGGTGCTGGGCAAGGATCCCGCGACGCTCACCACCGCCGAGCGGAGCATCGCGAAGATGATCAACTTCGGGATCGTCTACGGGATCTCGGCCTTCGGGCTCGCCGAGAACCTCGAGATCCCCCGCGAGCAGGCGCAGACCTACATCGACGCCTACCTGGCGCGCTTCCCGCTCGTGCAGGACTTCATCGAGCGGACGATCGAGCAGGCGGAGCGGGACGGCTACGCGACGAGCCTGCTCGGGCGGCGGCGCCCGGTGCCGGAGCTGCGGGCGCGCAACCGGCAGACGCGCGGCCTCGGCGAGCGCATCGCCGTCAACTTCGTCATGCAGGGCTCGAACGCGGACATCATCAAGGTGGCGATGGTCGCCATCCACCGGCGCCTGCGCGAGGAGGGACGCGGCGCCCGGCTCGTCCTCCAGGTGCACGACGAGCTGCTGCTCGAGGCGCCGGACGCCGAGGTCTCCGCGGTGAAGGAGCTCGTGCGCGAGGAGATGTGCCGCGCCTACCCGCTCGACCCGCCGCTCGCGGTCGACGTCGGCGTCGGCGAGAGCTGGGCCGACGCGAAGACGTGACGCTCTCGCGGTTCGCGCTTCTCGCGAGCTACCCGTAGCCGAGCTCGGCGAGGAGCGGCCCCGCCTCGGCTTCGATGTCGGCGAGCTGCTCCGGGGCGAGCTCGCGCCGCCAGCGGCCGATCGAGGAGTCGCGGAAGCTCCCGAAGGCGCGCCGCAGGGCCATCGCGTCGGAGCCGAGGAAGGCGGCGACCTCGTCGGCCGCGCCGTCTCCGTCGCCGGCGAGCCGCTCGTAGCGGAGCTCGAGCGTGCGCTCGGGCGCCGCGGCGCGCGCGGCCTCCACGTAGCGCCGCCACGCCCACGCCGCGCGGCGCGCGTCGCTTGCCCGCTCGAACTCCTCGCGCCGCTCCGGCTCCACCCAGAAGCGGGCGTGCGGGCCGTAGGCGAGTCCCGCGTCGTCGGTCCCGCCTCGGTCGCGGCTCAGCCAGCCGCGCTCGAGCAGCGAGCAGACGACGTCGCGGCCGTCGCGGAGGGAGTGCACGGCGAGCGCTCGCGGGTAGGCGGCGAGCGCGGCGCGGAGCACGTGCGCCGTCTCGGGCGTCTGCTCGACGCCGCGCAGCCCGAGCGCGAGCCCGAGCGTGCGCACCCGCTCCAGGATCCGCCGCAGCTCCCGCGCCGTCTCGTCCTCGGCGGCGCCGTACAGCTCCGGGATCGCGGCCTTCCACGGCGTCACCTCGCCGAGGTCGACGAACCCGGGCTGCGCCCCGAGCGCGCCGGCGAGGAACGTCGTGCCCGAGCGCGGGCAGCCGACCACGAAGACGAGCCGCTCCTCGCGTCCGAGCCGCGGCCGGCGTACCGCCCGGCGCGCCACGCGCGCGCTCGCCGCCCCGTAGTCGCGCAGCGGCACTAGCGTTCCTCCATGGAGGCAGCGTAACCGCGCCGATCGACCAACCATCCGTCGAAGCGTGCGTCTCAACACATGGGGCTATACTCCCCGCCCTATGGCCAACGACACGATCAACGATCCTCGGCTCGAGGAGGGCGTCTGGACAACCGGCCCGGACGGCGAGCTGATACCGGACTACGAGGCGACCTTCCCGACGATCGACGAGGGACAGGTCGTCAACGGGACCGTCGTCCGCGTGGACAAGGATGAGGTGCTCGTCGACATCGGCTACAAGTCCGAGGGCGTGATCCCCGTCTCCGAGCTCTCGATCCGGCGCTCGGTGAACCCGGCGGACGAGGTCTCGGTCGGCGACGAGATCGCCGCGCTCGTGATGACGAAGGAGGACGCCGAGGGTCGGCTGATCCTGTCGAAGAAGCGCGCGCGCTTCGAGATCGCGTGGAAGGCGATCGAGGCCGCCTACGAGGCCGGCGAGCCCGTCACGGGTCGCGTGATCGAGGTCGTGAAGGGCGGCCTGATCCTCGACCTCGGCGTGCGCGGCTTCCTGCCCGCCTCGCTCGTCGACATCCGCCGCGTGCAGGACCTCGACGAGTTCCTGGGCCAGGAGCTGCAGTGCAAGGTGATCGAGCTCAACCGCTCGCGCAACAACGTCGTCCTCTCCCGCCGCGCCGTGCTCGAGGAGGAGCGCAAGGAGCAGCGGCAGAGGATCCTCGACCGCCTCAACCCGGGCGACGTGGTCGAGGGCACGATCTCCAACATCGTCGATTTCGGCGCCTTCGTCGACCTCGACGGGATGGACGGCCTCGTCCACATCTCGGAGCTGTCGTGGAGCCACGTCAACCACCCCTCCGAGGTGCTCGAGATCGGGCAGAAGGTCAAGGTCAAGGTGCTCGACATCGACCGGGAGCGGCAGCGGATCTCGCTCGGCTTGAAGCAGACGCAGACCGACCCGTGGCAGCAGGTGCTCGAGAGCTACCAGCAGGGCGACGTCGTCCACGGGACGGTGACGAAGGTGGTCACCTTCGGCGCGTTCGTCGAGATCCTCCCGGGCGTCGAGGGTCTCGTCCACATCTCGGAGCTGGCGCAGCACCACGTCGAGAACCCGCGCGAGATCGTCTCGCAGGGCGACGAGGTGAACGTCCAGATCCTCGAGGTGGACGCCGACCGGCGGCGCCTCTCGCTCTCGCTCAAGCGCGTCGAGGAGGGGATGCCGGTGCAGCCGCGCCCGGGCGACGAGGCGGGGCCGCCCGCGCTCGACCTCTCCGAGGAGGTGTTCGCGGAGGAGCCGGCAGCGGCGCCGCTCGCCGCCGAGGAGCCTTCCGCGACGGCCGAGCTCGCCGAGGGCGCCGAAGGGGAGGCGGAGGCGAGCGCCGAGGGCGACGCGGTCGCGTCCGAGGAGCCCGCCGAGGGCTCGGACGAGGTCGCGCCGCGGTAGGGATGAGGCGGCCGCTCGCGGTCGCGCTCACCGGCGGCGTCGCGGCTGGCAAGAGCGAGGCGCTTCGGGCGTTCGCGCGGCGAGGCGCCGCGGTCGTCTCCAGCGACGAGATCGTCCATCGCCTCTATCGCGAGGACGAGGAGCTGAAGGCAGCGCTGCGCGTGCGCTGGGGCGACCGCGTCTTCGCCGACGGCGAGGTCGACCGGGCGGCCGTCGCTCGCATCGTCTTCGCCGACCGCGCCGAGCTCGAGTGGCTCGAGGCGCAGCTCCACCCCCGCGTCCGCCGTGCCGTCGACGCCTGGCTCGAGGAGCTGCGCGCGCGCCCCGACCCGCCGGCGGCGGCGATCGTCGAGGTCCCGCTCCTCTACGAGACGGGCGCGGAGGGGCGCTTCGACCGCGTCGTCGTCGTCACCGCGCCGCGACCGGTGCGGCAGGCGCGGCGGGCCGGGCTCGACGAGCGGGAGGCGCGGCTTCTCCCCGACGAGGAGAAGGTGCGCCGGGCGGACTTCGCGTACGTCAACGACGGCTCGCTCGAGGAGCTCGACGCCTTCGCCGCTCGCGTCCTGGAGGCGCTGACATCGTCCTGAGACGCCTGATCCTGGCCGCCGCCGTCGTCGTCGCCGGAGCCGGCGCCTTCACCTACCTCCAGCGCACCGAGCCGCCGTGGTGGGCGCGGCTGTGGTACCCGCTCGAGTACGCGCAGATCGTACGCGGGCACGCCGCCCGCTATCGGCTCGACCCGGCTCTGCTCGCCGCCGTGATCGAGCAGGAGAGCTCCTTCGACGCGAACGCGCGCTCGAGCGCGGGCGCTGTCGGGCTGATGCAGCTCACCCCGCAGACGGCGAAGGGGATCGCGATCCGCACCGGCGGCTCGAGCTTCACGCTCTCCGACCTCACGAACCCGGAGATCAACGTCCGCTACGGCGCCTGGTACCTGCGCCACCTGCTCGATCGCTACCACGACGAGCGCACCGCGCTCGCCGCCTACAACGCCGGCCAGCGCAACGTCGACCGCTGGCTCGCCCGCCACGTGGACGTCCAGTTCCCGGAGACGCGCGCCTACGTCGAGCGGGTCGAGCGGCTGAAGGAGATCTACCGTCGCGCCTACGCGTCCGAGCTCGGGCTCGACGGCGGGTAGCGGGTCGGCGGCATCGGGCGGCGCGGGCTCGGCGATCGGGGTCGCCGGCGATACCCTGTGCCCGTTGGGCGAGCTCAAGACATCGAGCGTCTACCGGCCGACGGGCGACCAGCCGAAAGCGGTGGAGACGCTCGCGGAGGGGCTGCTCGCGGGCGAGCGCTTCCAGACGCTGATCGGCGCCACCGGCACGGGCAAGACGGCGACGATGGCGTGGACGATCGAGAAGGTCGGCCGGCCGGCGCTCGTGATCGCGCACAACAAGACGCTCGCGGCGCAGCTCTGCAACGAGTTCCGCGAGTTCTTCCCGCACAACGCGGTCGAGTACTTCGTCTCCTACTACGACTACTACCAGCCGGAGGCGTACGTCCCGCAGGCCGACCTCTACATCGAGAAGGACAGCTCGCGAAACGACGACATCGACCGGCTGCGCCACTCCGCCACCTCGAGCCTGCTCTCGCGACGCGACGTGATCATCGTCGCGTCGGTGTCGTGCATCTACGGCCTCGGCTCGCCGGAGGAGTACAAGGAGCGCGTCGTGTTCCTGCACGTCGGCGAGGAGCAGGATCGCGACGAGATACTCCGCAAGCTGATCGACATCCAGTACGTGCGCAACGACTCGCTGCTCGGGCGCGGTCGCTTCCGCGTCAAGGGCGACGTCGTCGAGCTCCAGCCGGCGTACTCGGAGACGGCGTACCGGATCTCGTTCTTCGGCGACGAGGTGGAGCAGATCACCCACTTCGACCCGCTCACCGGCGAGGTGCTCTCCAAGCACGACCAGATCACGATCTTCCCGGCCACCCAGTACGTGACCTCGAAGCCGACGATCGAGCGCGCCATCGTCGAGATCCGCGAGGAGCTCGAGGAGCAGGTGCGCGCGTTCGAGGCCGAGGGCAAGATGCTCGAGGCGCACCGCATCCGGCAGCGCACCGAGTACGACCTCGAGATGCTGCAGGAGCTCGGCTTCTGCAACGGGATCGAGAACTACTCGCGCATCCTCGACGGGCGGCCGCCGGGCTCGGCGCCGCACACGCTGCTCGACTACTTCCCCTCCGACTTCGTCTGCTTCATCGACGAGTCCCACCAGACGGTGCCCCAGCTCGGCGGCATGTACGAGGGCGACCGCTCGCGCAAGCAGACGCTCGTCGAGTTCGGCTTCCGGCTGCCCTCCGCCCTCGACAACCGGCCGCTCCGCTTCGACGAGTTCCTCGCCAAGGTGCCGCAGATCGTGTTCGTCTCCGCGACGCCGGGGCCGTTCGAGCTGCGGCACTCGACGAGGATCGCCGAGCAGCTGATCCGTCCCACCGGCATCGTCGATCCCGAGGTCGAGCTGCGGCCGACGCGCAACCAGATCGACGACCTGCTCGGCGAGATCCGGCAGCGCGAGCAGGCGGGCGAGCGCGTGCTCGTCACGACGCTGACGAAGAAGATGGCGGAGGACCTCACCGACTACCTGATCGAGTCGGGGGTGAAGGCGCGCTACCTCCACTCGGAGATCGACACGCTGGAGCGGATCCAGATCGTGCGCGAGCTGCGCCTCGGCGAGTACGACGTGCTCGTCGGCGTGAACCTCCTGCGCGAGGGTCTCGACCTGCCGGAGGTGTCGCTCGTCGCGATCCTCGACGCCGACAAGGAGGGGTTCCTGCGCGGGCGGACGAGCCTGATCCAGACGATCGGCCGCGCGGCGCGCAACGTCCACGGCAAGGTGCTCATGTACGCGGACAAGCAGACGGAGGCGATCAAGGAGGCGATCGACGAGACGAACCGCCGCCGCGCGATCCAGCTCGCCTACAACGAGGAGCACGGGATCGTGCCGGAGACGATCGCGAAGGGGGTCTCCGACATCGCCGAGATGCTCGCGCTCGAGGCGCCGCACGTCCCCGCGCGCCGGCGGCGCGGCGCGGCGAAGGTGGAGGGGATGTCGCGCGAGGAGCTCGAGAAGCTCGTCGTCACCCTCGAGGAGGAGATGTACGTGGCCGCCGAGGAGCTGCGCTTCGAGTACGCGGCGAAGCTGCGCGACGAGATCAAGGAGCTGCGCCGCGAGCTGGCCGCGCTCGAGCAGGCGGCGG
>JADGHP010000062.1 GCA_019683855.1 Thermoleophilia bacterium | reverse complement strand
CTGCAACACGGAGCTCGTCGCGCTCGAGGAGGTCTCCGACGAGGACGAGGAGACGCTGCGCGCGCTCGTGGCCGAGCACGAGCGGCGCACCGGCTCGACCGTCGCCGCGCGGCTGCTCGCGGACTGGGACGAGGCGGTGCGGCGATTCGTGAAGGTGATGCCGCACGACTACCGGCGGGCGCTCGAGCTCGCCGCGGTCTCCACCGGCGGCGACGGCTTCTACACGACCGAATCCGAGGAGGCGGCAGCGTAGTGACCGGCGTCGTCCCTCCAAGAGTCCCGGGCCGGAGTCGCACCGATGGGTGAGCTGGGCGCCTTCAAGCGGATCCCGCGCCTCGGCGCGCGCGAGCGTCCCCCCGCGGAGCGCGTCCGCGACCACCGCGAGTTCGTCCGCCCGCTCCCGCTCGCGGAGCTCCGCGAGCAGGGGGCCCGCTGCATGGAGTGCGGCGTCCCCTTCTGCCACAGCGGCTGTCCGCTCGGGAACCTGATCCCCGACTGGAACGACCTCGTCTACCGCGACCGCTTCCGCGAGGCGATCGAGCAGCTGCACCGCACGAACAACTTCCCCGAGCTCACCGGGCGCCTCTGCCCCGCCCCCTGCGAGGCGGCGTGCGTGCTCGAGATCGACGAGGGCAACGCGGTGACGATCAAGCAGATCGAGCTCGCGATCGCCACGCGCGCCTGGGAGGAGGGCTGGATCGCGCCGCAGCCGCCGGCGCGGCGCACCGGCCGCAGCGTCGCGATCGTCGGCTCCGGCCCCGCCGGCCTCGCGTGCGCGCAACAGCTCGCGCGCGCCGGCCACGACGTCGTCGTCTTCGAGCGCGACGAGGCCGCGGGAGGCCTGCTTCGCTTCGGCATCCCCGACTTCAAGCTCGAGAAGGCGGTGCTGGAACGGCGCCTCGCCCAGCTCGAGGCGGAGGGCGTCGAGCTGCGCGTCGGCGTCGAGATCGAGACGGCGGCGCAGCTCGAGGAGTTCGACGCGGTGGTGCTCGCGATCGGCTCCCGCGTCCCGCGCGACCTGCCCGTGCCCGGCCGCGAGCTGCCCGGCGTCCACTTCGCGCTCGAGTACCTCTACGCGCGCAACCGCGACGTCGCAGGCACCGCCCGGCCCGCGATCACCGCCGCGGGCAAGCACGTCGTCGTGATCGGCGGCGGCGACACGGGCGCCGACTGCGTCGCGAGCGCCCACCGGGAGGGCGCCGCGTCCGTCACCCAGGTGGAGCTGCTCGGCGAGCCGCCCGCGCGCCGCCCGGACGACATCACCCCGTGGCCGCTGTGGCCGGCGAAGCTGCGCACCTCGTACGCGCTCGAGGAGGGCGGCGAGCGACGCTTCTCGATCTCCACCACCGGCCTCTCCGGCGACGGGCGCGTCGAGCGGATCCACTGGGTGCGCAACTCCGGCGCGCCGCCGTTCGAGCCGATCCCGGGGAGCGAGGAGTCGCGGCCGGCCGACCTCGTCCTGCTCGCGATGGGCTTCGTCGGCCCCGAGCCGCGGCTGCTCGACGAGCTCGGGGTGGAGCGCGACGAGCGCGGCAACGCTGCGACGGAGGGCTTCGCCACCTTGGTGCCGGGCGTCTTCGCCGCCGGCGACGCGCGCCGCGGGCAGTCGCTCATCGTGTGGGCGATCGACGAGGGCCGCCGCTGCGCCGCCGCCGTCGACGCCTGGCTCGAGCGCGAGCCCGGCCGCTCCGCGACCGCCGCCCGCGCGGCTCGGCTCGACGCTGCCTAGCTCAGGAGAACTGCGCCCTCTCGCCCTAGCCTCCGCGCCGGCGCCTCGCTCGTGCGGCGTCTCACGACGTTGCGCCCGAAACGCGCGTGCGGCGGACCCGTGCGGTTCGCCAACACGCCGCGCCGCGTCCTCGGTAGGGTCCGAGGCGCTTCGCGAACCGACCCATCGACCGATCCTGAAAGGGGGGAGCCGACCGTGCCCGACGAGACCCTCACCATTCGCGACAACCGCACAGGGCGGGAGTACGAGGTGCCGATCGTCGACGGCACGATCCGGGCCAGCGACCTGCGGCAGATCAAGGTGTCCCAGGACGACTTCGGGCTGATGAGCTACGACCCGGCGTTCCTGAACACCGCCTCCTGCCGGAGCGCGATCACCTTCATCGACGGCGACCGCGGCATCCTCCGCTACCGCGGCTACCCGATCGAGCAGGTGGCCGAGCATGCCGGCTTCCTCGAGACCGCGTACCTCCTCCTGGAGGGCGAGCTGCCGACCCGCGAGCAGCTCGCGGCGTGGGAGGAGGAGGTGCGGACGCACACCTACGTGCACACGAACGTGGTCAAGTTCATGGAGGGCTTCCGCCACGACGCGCACCCGATGGGGATGCTGCTCGGCGCGATCGGCGCCCTCTCGACCTTCTACCCGGACGCGAAGAACATCGCCGACCCGGAGAGCCGCCGCCTGCAGCGCGTGCGGCTGATCGCGAAGTTCCCGACGATCGCGGCGTTCATCTTCCGCCACTCGCGCGGGCTGCCGTACGTCTTCCCGCGCAACGACCTCGACTACATCGGCAACTTCGTCAACATGACCTTCGAGATCGGCGGCCGCCACGAGCCGAACCCCGTGCTGCAGCGGGCGCTCGAGATCCTGCTCATCCTCCACGCCGACCACGAGCAGAACTGCTCCACCAACGCGGTGCGCGGCGTCGGCTCCTCGCACGTCGACCCGTTCTCGGCCGTGTCCGCGGGCATCGCGGCGCTCTACGGGCCGCTGCACGGCGGCGCGAACGAGGCGGTGCTGCGGATGCTCGACGAGATCGGCAGCGTCGAGAACGTCCCCCGCTTCATCGAGCAGGTGAAGGCCGGGCACGGCCGGCTGATGGGCTTCGGCCACCGCGTCTACAAGAGCTACGACCCGCGCGCGAAGCTGATCAAGCAGGTCGCCGACCGGGTCTTCGAGCAGACCGGCCTCAACCCGAAGCTCGAGATCGCGCTCGAGCTGGAGCGGATCGCGCTCGAGGACGAGTACTTCGTCTCGCGCAAGCTGTACCCGAACGTCGACTTCTACTCCGGGCTCATCTACCAGGCGATGGGCTACCCGACCGACTACTTCACGGTCCTGTTCGCGCTCGGGCGGCTTCCCGGCTGGATCGCCCAGTGGGAAGAGATGCTCGGCGACCCGGAGCAGAAGATCGCGCGCCCGCGGCAGGTCTACGTGGGGCCCGCTGAGCGCGAGTTCGTCCCGATCGAGCGTCGCTAGCGCCAGATCCGGAACGCGCGCTCGTCAGCGCGCGCCAGCCCGCTTGAGCGGTTCAGGCAGAATGGGCGCGGCTCCCTGGAGCGGGCACGACGAACGAGCGAGGAGGCGGCATGGCCAAGCGAGGCGCGCGCAGGGTCACGATCAGCGACATCGCCGAGCGCGCCGGTGTCTCCAAGGGAGCCGTCTCGTACGCGCTGAACAACCGCCCCGGGCTCTCCGACGAGACGAGACGCCGGATCCTCGCCATCGCTCAGGAGCTCGGCTGGTACCCGAACCGCGCCGCCCGCGCCCTCTCGGTCGCGCGCGCGGACGCCTGCGGCCTCGTCCTCGCACGCCCCGCGAAGACGCTCGCGATCGAGACGTTCTTCATGGAGTTCATGGCGGGCGTCGAGTCTGCGCTGTCGCGGCGCTCGGTGGCGCTGATGGTGCAGCTCGTCGAGGACCTGCCCGGCGAGATCGCCGTCTACCGGCGCTGGTGGGCGGAGCACCGCGTCGACGGCGTTCTCGTGGTCGATCCGCGCGTCGACGACCCGCGCTTCGGGGAGCTCGAGCGGCTCGGCCTTCCCGCGGTGGCGGTGGGCGGACCGGTGCGAGACGGCTCCCTGCCCTGCGTCTGGCACGACGAGACCGGATCGGTGGTCGAGGTCGTCCGCTACCTGGCCGCGCTCGGACACGAGCGCATCGCACGCGTCGCGGGGCTGCCGGACTTCCTGCACACGCGCGCCCGCACGAGCGCGTTCCGGCGCGCGGCGCGCGAGTTGGCGCTCGCCGCCGAGGTGGTGGGCACCGACTTCACGCCCGAGAGCGGCGCGCAGGAGACGAGGCGGCTGCTCTCCGAGCCGAGCCCGCCCACGGCCATCGTCTACGACAGCGCCGTCCTCGCCGTCACCGGGCTCGGCGTCGCCCAGCAGATGGGATTCGCCGTCCCGGAGGACGTCTCGATCGTGGCGTGGGACGACTCCCTGATGTGCCGGGTGGTGCACCCGCCCCTCACGGCGGTCGCACGCGACATCGCCGCCTACGGCGAGGCCGCGGCCCTGCGCCTGCTCGAGCAGATCGAGGGCAGCCGCACGGGCAACGTCGAGATCCCGCGCGGCACACTCGTCACCCGCGCGAGCACGGCGCCGCCGGCCACCGGCGCGGCGACGCGGCGGGCGCGGCGCCAGTCGAGCCGCAGCCGCTGAGCAGCCCGCCCTCCGCGGCGACGAGGGTTGACACTTAACCGGATAAGTGATCAACTACCTCCCGCCCGCCGCAACCGGTCCAGAACGACGCGCGGAGCGGGCACGAGCGATGGCGAGACAGCAAGGCTTCGAACGGAATCTTCCTTCCGCCCTTGGGGCGACGCTGCCCTGGCTGGGAGCCAATTTCTGGTCGCGCATCGGCGGACCCCGCATGTGGAGCCGCTACGACGCCGACGTCGTCCGCTCGGAGCTCGCGGTGCTCGCCGAACACGGGTGCAACGTCACGCGCTCCTTCTGCTACTGGCCCGATCTCGTCCCCGAGCCCGGACGGATCGAGCCGGCGCTACTTGAGCGGTTCATAAGCTTCCTCGACACGCACGTGGAGTTCGGGCTTCGCACCCTGCCCACGCTGATCGTCGGCCACATGTCGGGCGCGAACTGGGACCCCGCCTGGCGCCAGGGCCGCGACCTCTACCGAGACGCGTGGCTCGTCGCCCAGCAGGCCTGGCTGGCGGGCGAGCTTGCTCGCCGCGTCGGAGCCCACCCCGCGATCGCGGGCTGGATCCTCTCCAACGAGATGCCGCTCTACGGCGGTCCGGCGACGAGCGCCGAGGTGCTGGCGTGGGCGCAGCCGATCGTCGAGGCGCTGCGGGCCGAGGGCGCCGTGCAGCCCGTCTCGGTCGGCGACGGCGCCTGGGGCGTCGAGGTGAGCGGCGTCGACAACGGCTTCTCGCTCCGAGCGCTGGCACCGCTCGTCGACTGGATCGGGCCGCACGTCTACCCGATGCAGGACGACGAGGTGCGCCAGTTCCTCACCCCGGCGTTCGTCTGCGAGCTGTGCGCCGGCTTCGGCAAGCCCGTCGTGCTCGAGGAGTTCGGCGTCTCCTCCGACTTCGCCTCCGACGACCACGCCGCCGCCTACTACCGGCTCGTGCTGCACTCGACCTTGCTCGCCGGCGCGCGCGGCTGGCTCGCCTGGAACAACTGCGACTTCGACGACCTGCGCGGCGAGGCCCCCTACCGACACCACGTGTTCGAGATGCACTTCGGCCTCACCGACCGGCACGGGCGTCCGAAACCGCAGCTGCGCGAGCTGGCGCGCTTCTCCGCGCTGCTGGCGGAGCTCGCCGAGGATGGGTGGGAGCGGATCGCGGGCGAGGTCGCGCTCGTCGTCCCCGAGCATTTCGAGCGCGAGCTGCCGTTCACGGATCCCGCCGCCCGCCGAGACATCCGCGACAACCTGCTCCAGGCGTACGTCGCGGCCCGGGAGGCCGATCTGCCGATCCAGCTCGTCCGCGAGCGCGATGGGTTGCCGGCGTCGGCTCGCCTCTATCTGCTCCCGAGCATGAAGGTCCTCACCGCCCCCGGGCTCGACCGGCTACGCGAGCTCGCGAGCGGCGGGGCCACGGTGTACCTCTCCTACTTCGCCGGCAGCACCGAGCACCAGCGGGGCCCCTGGCTCACCTGGCTGGACGAGATCTTCGGCGTGCGCCATCGCCTCCGCTACGGGCTCGTCGACCCGATCGAGGAGGAGACGGCCACGTTCCGGTTCGTGGAGCCGCTCGGCGACATCGCCGTCGGCACGACGCTCACCTTCGCCGTGGCAGGCTCGAGCAGCGCGCGGGCGTACCTACCCGTCGCGCCGGCCGGCGCTCGCGTGGTCGCCGTAGACGGACACGGGCGCCCGACGCTCCTGCGTCACGCGCTCGGCCGCGGCTCCACGATCCTCTGCACCTACCCGCTCGAGCACATGGCCGCCCGCACGCCGCGGGTGAGCCCCGAGAGCACGTGGCGGCTCTACGCCGCGCTCGCAGCGGAGGCCGGGGTCACGCGCCCGGTTCGGGTCGAGGACCCCCGGGTCCTCACCGGCACGCTGCGCAGCGGGGACGGAGGCGCCGCGCTCTTCCTCAACTGCTCCGACGCGACGATCGCCGTGCAACCGATCGTCGCAGACGGGATCGAGCTGATCCTGCCGGACGGCGAGCCGCCCGAGCTCGAGCCGTACGACGTCCAGGCCGTGCCGCTGACGTCGCGCTCGCTGTCGACGCTCGCGGCGGCCGGAAGGGGGGATGCGCGCATGTGACCACGCCGTGGCGCGGCGACGAGCCGCTGCGCCAACACTCCTGCCCGCCGGTCCCGCTCCGCCACGCGACGACCGGACCGCACGCAAAAGACGGAGGGAAACGGAAGGACGGCGAGAGGGTGCCCTCGACCCTCGCGACCGACGTCGTCGACGAAAGGGAGAACGCAAGATCATGGCAAGACGCAGAAGACGGCTGATCGTCTGCCTCGGCCTCGTGTCCGCGCTGGCGACGACGGCCTTCCTCACCGCCGCCGGCGCCGGGGCGCGTCCGCAGCGGGCGGCGAGCCCGCTCGCGGCCTACCCGCGCTCCCAGACGCTCATTACGAGCGGAACGCAGTGGGGCAACATCGCCGGCATGAACCCGTACGTCGGCAACTACGCCGCCGGCATGGTCGGGCTCGTGAACGAGACGCTCCTCCGCTTCGACCCGATCAAGAACCGCTACATCGCCTGGCTCGCGAAGTCGGCCTCGTGGACGGGCCCCAGGCAGTACACGGTCGTCGTCCGCTCGGGCGTCAAGTGGGCGGACGGCAAGCCCTTCACCGGCCGCGACGTCGCCTTCAACGTCAACCTCGGGCGCTTCAACACCGCCTTCTGGAACAACCTCTGGGCGAACCTGAAGCAGCCGATCTCGGTCAAGGGCGACACGGTCGTCTTCACCTTCAAGACGACCCCGAACTACGTGCAGTGGCAGAACCTGATGTGGAACCTGCCCATGATCAGCCCGGCGCAGGGGAAGGCGATCACGAGCGCCGCGAAGCTGACCACGTACAGTCCGCGCAACCCGATCGGCACCGGGCCCTACCAGCTCGACCCCAAGGGCTACGACCCGACCACGCGGGTCGTGTGGGTGAAGAAGGCTCACTGGTGGGCCGCCGACCAGGGGCTGTCCCCCTCGCCGGCCCCCAAGTACATCATCGACCTCGTCAACACGAGCAACACCAATGCCCTCTCCGGCGTCCTCTCGGGAATCGAGGACCTGAACAACAACTACCTGCCGGGCGTCGAGCAGCTCGTCGACCAGGGCAAGGTGCACACCTACTACTCGAAGGCCCCGTACATGCTGTCGGCGAACACGGCGTGGCTGGAGCCGAACACCACGCACAAGCCCCTCAACGACCCGGTGTTCCGCCGCGCCCTGGCGATGGCGATCAACGTCAACCAGATCGTCAAGGAGGACTACCACAACCTCGTCCTCCCGGCGAACCCGAGCGGCCTGCTCCCGACCTGGAGCAACGACATCGACAAGAAAGTGGTCGCCGCGAACGGCTTCAGGTACAACCCGGCCGGCGCCGAGGCCCTGCTGACCAAGGCGGGCTACAAGAAGGACGGCTCCGGCATGTTCGAGAACAAGGACGGCTCGAGGATCGACCTCGAGATCTCCGTTCCGCAGGGCTGGTCCGACTGGGAGGCCGCCCGCGACATGATCGTCGCCTCGGCGAAGCAAGCCGGCATCCGCATCACCGCCAAGGTGAAGGACTTCAACACCTGGCAGAGCGACCGGAACACCGGCAACTTCGACCTCGTCATCGACAACAACTACCAGCTCTCCGACAACCCGTGGACGTACTGGAACGGCATCTTCCACCTCCCGATCATCACCTCGGGCACCGGCCAGACGTTCGCGAACTTCGAGCGCTACAGCAACCCGGAAGCGTGGGCGCTCGTCCAGAAGCTCGACAAGACCCCGCCCACCAACAAGGCGGCGATCAGGGAGATCAACAGCAAGCTGCAGACGACCCTGATGAAGGATCTGCCCCTGATCCCACTCTGGTACAACGGCGTCTGGGCGCAGATGACGACGAAGTACTGGAAGGGCTGGCCCGCCGCCGGAACCAGCCGCCAGTACGTGCCGGCGATGTGGCGCGGCTACCTGCAGATGACGGGTGTCGACGCGATCACGCACCTCGTGAAGTCGAGGTGAGACGCGCAATCGACGGTTGAGGCACAGGATCGGCCCCCGCCCCTCCACGCAGGAGAGGGGCGGCGGGCCGATCCGCGACAGGGGACGAGGCGACCCGGTGCGACGCTACTTCCTCCGCAAGCTCTTCATCTACGGCCTGACCTTCGTCGTCGCGGTAACGGTCGACTGGGCGATCCCGCACCTGATGCCAGGCAACCCGGTGCTGACCCTGATGAGCCGGATCCAGATCCAGGACCCCCACGTCGCCCAGCACGTCTACGACCACTACATGCGGGCGTTCAACCTCGACCTGCCGCTCTGGAAGCAGTACGCGTACTTCTGGGTGTCGCTCGTCCACGGCGACCTGGGGACGAGCATCCTCGAGTTCCCCTCCCCCGTCACCTCGATCATCGCGCACGCCGCGCCGTACACGCTCGGTCTGCTCGTCCCGGCGATCCTGCTCAGCTGG
>JADGHP010000007.1 GCA_019683855.1 Thermoleophilia bacterium | reverse complement strand
GCTACGCGACCACGCGGTACACCTGGAACACCTCGGCGTACTCGCGGTTCACGTTGATGCCGTGCGTCCGCGCGAGGTTGCGGACGTACTCGGCGTTCGCGTAGCGGCGATGTTGCTGGGAGGCGTACCGCTCGAGCGCGGCGACCTTGCGCTCGACGTGGCGCCGCTCGAGCGCGACGTACCACTGGTACGAGAAGTCGAAGTTGTTCCAGGGGATCTCGTAGCCGAGGATCGTCGTGCGCTTGAACGCGCGCAGGCCCTCCTCGGCGATCGTGCGGTGATCCTGGTGGACGTCGTGCAGGCTGGGCTGGAAGACGACCTCCGGCCGCCACTCCTCCCACAGCGCGACGAGCAGCTCGAGGATGTCCTGCCGCCGCTCGGGAAAGGTGCGCACGTCGAAGTCGTGCACCGTCAACGACTCGGCGGGGATGCCGAGCTCCGCGGTCGCCTCGCGCACCTCGCGGGCGAGCGTGTCCGGCGGGAAGCCCGGCGGCAGCGAGCGCGTCGCGATCGAGAACGCGACGTAGCGCACCTCGCAGCCCGCCTCCACGAGGCGGGCCATCGTGCCGCCGCACCCGAACTCGCCGTCGTCGGTGTGCGGCGCCAGGACGAGCGCCTTTCGCCACAGCTCGATCAAACCGCCACCGGCTCCTTCTTCTCCACGGCCGGCGGCGGCTCCTCCGCGGCCGCGCGTCCCGGCACGGCGAGCGCGACCAGCCCGACGAGCCCCCAGGTGGTCGGGTCCTCGAAGAAGTCGTTGTAGAAGAGCGAGTGGACGAAGATCGCCGCCAACGCGAGGCCGGCCGCGAGCGACACCCGCCCGGCGAAGCTGCGGTCGACGCGCCGGAAGGCGTCCCGACACAGCGCGAGCAGGAGCCACACGAAGAGCGCGAGCCCGACGACCCCGCTCTCGGCCGCCACGGTCACGGGCGTATTGTGCGAGGCGGCGGTCTTCGGCTCCTTGCCTTTCAGGTGCACCCGCTTGGCGTAGGCGTGCTTGAAGCCGCCGACCCCCACGCCCGCCGCCGGATGGGCGATCGCGATCCGGATCCCGTTCGCCACCAGGCTCGCCCGGCCGCTCGTCGCGCTGTTCAGGCCGGAGCTCGTGTGGTGGACGAGCGCGTGCCGGACGCGCGGCTCCGAGGCGGCAAGCCCGGCGAGCACCGCCGCAGCGGCGAGCACGGCGCCGACCGCGCGCCAGCGCCAGGCGACCGCCGCCACCCCGATGACGCCCACGAGCAGCGCGGCGAAGCTCGACTGCGAGAACGAGATCAGGAGCCCGAGCCACGCCACGAGCGCGAACGCGGCGCCGGCCAGCGCCGCGCGGGCGGAGCGGCCGCGGACGATCAGCACCACCGTGGGGATCAGCGCGACGACGAGGAAGCGCCCGTACACGGAGGGGTCCCAGAACACGGAGTTGACGCGGAAGAAGGCCGCGTACGCGTTGGCGGTGATCACCTTCGGGTTCTGGAAGATGTCGCGCGTCTCGTACTGGTAGAAGCCGACAAAGGCGAACACGAGCGCCATCGCGACGAGCTCCGCGTACAGGATCCGCAGCCGCAGCTCGCTCCACGGCAGACGCGCGACCGCGACGGCGAGGATCGTGAACGGGAGGTAGAAGGCGAGCACCTCGATCGCGCCCTCGTGCACGTCGACGCTCCAGGCGAGCGAGACGCCCGTCCAGCCGACGAAGAGCGCGAGCGGCACCGAGGCGCGACGCAGCTCGCGGGAGCGCTCGTCGCCGGCGAGGAGCTCACGGGCGAGCTGCACCGCGGCCCCGAGCGCGATCGCGTACAGCGGGACGAGGAGCTGGTGGCCGAGGAGGCCGACGCGGACGGGCACGGCGGCGAGCGTCCCGAGCGCCACGAGCCACGGCTCGCGCCGGAAGAGCGCTCCCAGCGCGGGAGCGAGGACGAGCCCACCACCGAGCGTGGCCGCCAGCTCGGCTGGTCTCGCGGGCGCGAGCGCCACGACCAGCAGCACGCAGCCGACGGCGGCGAAGCCGAGCCCGGCGAGCCGGTCGCGCCGCCCGCGCGCCGCGAGCAGCACCGCGAGCCCGAGGCAGGCGACCGGACCGCCGATGCGGGCGAGGTCGATCACCCGCGCCCTACGATCACGGTCGCACGGTAGGTGTAGGCGCGCTCGCCGACGACGAGCCGGTAGCGGCCGGGCTTGCGCGGCGCGCGCAGGACGAGCGTCTTCGCCGACGAGACGCCGTGGCGCGCGCCGAGCTTCCACCAGTACCGCGGCGCGTCGGTGTCGACCGGGACGCTGAAGCGGGCGCCCGGCCGCGCGACGCGGATCCGCTCGCGCCCGAGCCGGATGTAGCGGACGCGGACGAAGACGGGCCAGCGCATGTACGCGGGCGTGAGGTTCCCGGCGAGGTCGAGGCCGCCGACCGAGAGCAGGTACATGCCCGCCGGGAGCGCCGCGCCATCGAGCGTGCCGTGCCAGGTCACGCTCCCGCGCGCCTGGTGGCTACGGGTGTAGATCAGGCGCTTCCCGTACAGGTAGACGACCGCGTGCGCGGGCGAGTCGAAAGCGTAGGAGAGCTTGATCGAGTCGCCCACGTTGTCGCCGTCGGGCGAGATCGTGTACCGGCTCAGCTTCACCTCCCGCACCGCGGGCGGATGGGTGTCGAGCGCGATCCGGTTCGGCAGCAGGATCGTCCGATGCTGTCGCGCCAGGTGGATCTGCGGCCGGTAGACGCCGTCGGGGACCCGCGCGCCGGCGTCGCTGCGCCCATCCCAGACGAAGACGACGCGTCCGCGCGGGACGTACTCGCCGGCCGCGAGCGTGCGCACGACGTCGCGGTGGCGGTCGAGGATCGTCAGGGTCACATCGTCGCCGTGCCGGAGCTTGACGCTGATCTTCGCCTTGCCCCGCGCGCAGCCGCACACGGGCGAGAGCCACTTCGAGACGTAGGTGCCGTACACGGGACTGCGGACGAGCTTCAGCCGCTCGGTGATCGCGAAGGCCGCAGCCGTGGCGATGAGCAGGCCCAGAAGGGTCGCCGTCGAGAGAACCCGCTGCAAAGCCCCGCCAGTTTACGCGGGGGAAACGCCTCAGAGGCGCTCGGGCGCCGCTCTCGGCCCGAGCCGGGCGAGGAGGCCGTAGGCGGCGAGTCCGGCCGCGAGCGCGGCGAGCCCGGCGGCGAGGATCCACGTCGCCCCGGGCGCCTCGAGCAGCTTCACGCCGCTCAGGACGAGGATCGTCCCCAGCGCGACGCGCAGCACCGCGTCCGGCAGCCTCACGGTGAAGCGGCTCGAGAGCAGGATCCCCGGGATCGAGCCCGTGAGCAGCCACGCCGTCGCGTGCAGGTCGACGTTGCCGCCGACGAGGTGCCCGATGCCCGCCACCCAGAGCAGCGCGGCGGCGTGGAAGATGTCCGTGCCGACGATCTTTGGCATCGTCAGCGGGTAGACGAGCACCATCACGAGGCCGAAGAAGGTGCCGCTGCCGACCGAGGTGAGGCCGACGACGAAGCCGAACACGGCCCCGATCGCCACGGCGATCAGCTTGTCGCGCCGGGCGAGCAGGAACGGCGCGTCGCTCGCGGCGACGCCCCGCTTGACGAACGACTTGGCGAGGAAGCCGAGGCCGCCGGCGACGAGCGCGGCGCCGATCGCGTAGCTCTCGATGCTCTGCGCGCCGTCCCCGTAGTGGCGCTCGATCAGCGAGGCGGCGGCGACGCCCGCGAGCGAGAGCGGCCCCGAGCCGAGGAACATCCACAGGGTCAGCCGCGCATGCACCGTGCCGAGCCGACGGTGCCGGATGGCGCCGAACGTCTTGAAGATCGCGCCGTGGAAGATGTCGGTGCCGACCGCGTACGTCGGCTTGAAGCCGAACAGGATGACGAGGATCGGCGTCATCAGCGATCCGCCGCCCATCCCGGTCAGGCCGACGATGGCGCCGAGCAGAAAGCCGGTGAGCGTGAACTGCCAGGTCACGCCGTCCCCACGAGGACCATCCCGGCGCCGACGGTCTCGTTGGTCGCCTCGTCGAGCAGGATGAAGGCGCCGGTCGCCCGGTTCTCCTCGTAGGGATCGACGCAGAGCGGCTCGGCGAGCCGGAGCCGCGCGACGCCGATGTCGTTGAGACCCAGCCGCTCGGGGCTCGGCTGGTCGTCGAGGGTGTGCACGTCGACGACCGAGACGAGCTCGTCGACGATCGCCCGCACCGTTCGGGTGGTGTGCTTGACGGCGAGCCGGGCGCGCGGCTCGAGCGGGCGGTCGCTCATCCAGCAGATGCGCGCCTCGAGCTCGCGCGCGACCACCGGGGGCGAGGCGGGGTCGGCGAGCATGTCGCCGCGCGCGACGTCGAGGTCGTCGGCCAGCCGGATCGTGACCGATAGGGGCGGCGTCGCAGCCTCGAGCGGCCCGTCGGCGGTCTCGACCGCCTCGACGCGCGTGCGCAGGCCCGCCGGCAGGACGACCACCTCGTCGCCCGCGCTCCAGACGCCGCCCGCGACCTGGCCGGCGTAGCCGCGGTAGTCGTGGTAGGCGTCCGACATCGGCCGGATCACCCACTGCACGGGGAAGCGGCGCGCGTCGAGGTCGCGGTCGAGCGCGATCTCCACCGTCTCGAGGTGCTCGAGCAGCGTCGGCCCCGCATACCAGGGCATGGCCTCCGACCCGTCGACGACGTTGTCGCCGTGCAGCGCCGAGATCGGGATCACGCGCAGGTCGGGAAGCCCCAGCCGCTCCAGGTCGCGGGCGATCTCGTCGAACCGCTCCCGCGACCAGTCGACGAGATCCATCTTGTTCACCGCGACCACGACGTGCGGGACGCGCAGAATCCGCAGGATGTAGGCGTGCCGGCGCGTCTGCTCGACCACCCCCTGGCGGGCGTCCACCAGCACCACCCCCAGGTCGGCGGTGGAGGCGCCGGTGACCATGTTGCGCGTGTACTGGACGTGCCCGGGCGCGTCCGCGAGCTGGAAGCGGCGCCGCGGCGTCACGAACGAGCGGTAGGCGACGTCGATCGTGATCCCCTGCTCGCGCTCGGCGCGCAGCCCGTCGGTCAGCAGCGCGAGATCGACGTAGTCGTGGCCCCGCCGGCGGCTCGCCTCCTCGATGTGGGCGAGCTGGTCGACGAAGATCTGCTTGGTGTCGTAGAGCAGCCGGCCGATCAAGGTCGACTTGCCGTCGTCGACCGACCCGCACGTCACGAGCCGCAGGAGCTCGGTGCTCTGTGCCTGCTCAGAAATAACCGACACGCTTTCGGTCCTCCATCGCCGCCTCGCTGAAGCGGTCGTCCGCACGCGTCTCGCCGCGCTCGGTGACCCGAGTCGCCGCGATCTCAGCCACCACCTCCTCGATCGTCCGCGCCTCCGAGAGCACGCCGCCGGTGCAGGTCATGTCGCCCACCGTGCGGAAGCGCACCGACGCGACAAACGGCTCCTCGCCCTCCATCCGCTGCACGTACGGCGAGACCGCGTACAGCATCCCGTCGCGGCGGAACACCTCCCGCTCGTGCGCGAAGTAGATCGACGGCAGCTCGAGCCGCTCCCGCGCCACGTACTGCCAGACGTCGAGCTCGGTCCAGTTGGAGATCGGGAACACCCGGACGTGCTCGCCCCTGCGCACGCGCGCGTTGTAGAGGCTCCACAGCTCAGGCCGCTGCGCGCGCGGGTTCCACTGGCCGAACTCGTCCCGGAACGAGAAGATCCGCTCCTTCGCCCGGCTTCGCTCCTCGTCGCGCCGCGCGCCGCCGATCGCCGCGTCGAACCCGTGCTCGGCGATCGCATCGAGCAGCGTCGTCGTCTGCAACCGGTTCCGCGACGCCCGCGGACCCGTCTCCTCCACCACGCGCCCCTTGTCGATCGACTCCTGCACCGACGCCACGATCAGCCGCTCGCCCAGCTCCGCCACCCGCCGGTCGCGGAACTCGATCACCTCCGGGAAGTTGTGCCCGGTGTCCACGTGCATCACCGGGAACGGGAAGCGCCCCGGCCGGAACGCCTTCTCCGCCAGTCGCAGCAGCACGATCGAGTCCTTGCCGCCCGAGAACAAGAGCACCGGCCGCTCCAGCTCCGCCGCCACCTCGCGGAAGATGTGAATCGCCTCCGCCTCGAGCTCGTCGAGGTGGGTGAGCGTCGGAGCGGAGCGCGAGACGCTCACGAGACCTCCTCCCGCACCGGCAGCAGGTTCAGCTCCTCGAGCCGCTCGATCACCTCGGCGGCGCACTCGCTCGGCAGGCGGCCCGTCGTGTCGAGGCGCAGCTCGGGGTCGCTCGGCTCCTCGTAGGGGGCCGACACGCCGGTGAAGTCCTCGATCTCGCCCGCGAACGCGGCCGCGTAGAGGCCCTTCGGGTCGCGCCGCGCGCACTCCTCGAGCGGCGTCGCCACGTGCACCTCCACGAACGGCGCGTGCTGCTCCACGAGCATCCGCGCGTGCCGGCGCGCCTCCTCGTACGGCGAGATGGCCGACACGACGACCGCCGCGCCCGCGCGCGCGAGCCGCGACGCGACCCAGCCGATGCGGGCGATGTTCGTGTCGCGGTCCTCCTTCGAGAAGCCGAGCCCCTTGGAGAGGTGGGTGCGAACGATGTCGCCGTCGAGATGGTCGACGACGAGCCCGCGCCGCTCGAGCTCCGGCTCGACGATGTTCGCGATCGTCGTCTTCCCGGCGCCGGAGAGCCCCGTGAACCAGACGACGAAGCCGCTCACGCCCGCGCCTCCGTCGCCAGGTGCAGGCCGCACTCCACCTTGCCGGTTCCGGCCCAACGCCCCTCCCGACGGACGCCCGGCAGCGTGCAGTGCGTGCAGCCGATCGACGCGTAGCCGCGGTCGTGCAGCTCGTTGTAGGGCAGCTCGCGCTCGCGGATGTAGGCCCAGCAGTCGTCGTCGCTCCAGTCGGCAAGCGGGTTCGCCTTCCAGAGCTCGTGACGTGCGTCCCAGCCGAGCTTGGGCACGTTCGCGCGCGTCGGCGACTGGTCGCGGCGGATGCCGGTGATCCACGCCTCCAGCCCGGCGAGCGCGCGCTGCAGCGGCTCGACCTTCCGGATCGCGCAGCAGAGGTCGGGCTTGCGCTCCCAGAGCGCCTCGCCGTGCACCGCCGCCTGCCGGCCGAGCGACGGCCCCTCGTAGACCTCGATCGTCGTCCCGTAGCGGCGCTCGACCTCGCGCCAGAGCGCGTACGTCTCGGGGAAGAGAACGTGGGTGTCGAGCGCGAACACCCGCGCGCGCGGCTCGAGCTCGAACAGCATGTCGAGCAGCACCGTCTCCTCCTTCTGGAAGGAGCAGGCGAGCGCGACGCGCCCGGGGAACTCCTCGAGCAGGAGCGCGAGCAGCTCGCGGGGCCGCATCGCCTCGGCGGCGGCGGGGTCGGGCAAACGACGCAGGCTCGCCACGGTCACTCCTCCGCGTGCAGGACGGGAGCGACGCCGGCGTCCTCCCCCTGGGGCTCCGCGCTCCGCAGGAGCACCTCTCTCAGGGTGTCGCCGCGCAGCCCGAGGCGGAGCGTCTCCAGCGGGATCACCTCCTCGGGCGGGATGTTGCCGAGGTTCACGTTGGGGCCGAAGTGCTTGACGAACCACGCCTGACTCGCCTTCGTCGGCGCCTCGAAGATCAGGTCGGAGACCGAGATCTCGTGGGCGATCTCGTCGACGAGGCCGGTGCGCATCTCCCCGGTCGGCCGGTAGATGCCGGCCGTGCCGCCCTCGCGTCCCTCCGTGATCACCTTCCAGGCGCCCGCCTGGAGCTCCTCCTTGATCCACTCGACCCACTGGTAGGGCGGGTACACCACCTCCGCGTCCTTGGAGCCGACCTCGGAGAGGACGGTGAAGTCGCGGGCGAAGTCGGCGATCAGCTCGAGCTTGCGCTCGCGCGGGATCTCGAGCGTGCCGTCGGAGATCTCGACGTGCGAGAAGCGGTGCTCGACGAGCCACGCCTTCAGCTCGTTGAGGCGGCCGCGCGCGTACGCCGCCTCGAACAGCGTCCCGCCGCAGACGACCGGGGTCGCGAAGGAGCGGTAGAGCGCGATCTTCTTCTCGAGGTTGTTCGTGACGTAGCTCGTGCCCCAGCCGAGCTTGACGATGTCGACGAACTGCCCGGCGGTGTCGAAGAGACCCTCGATGTCGCGCAGGTTGAGGCCCTTGTCGATCACGTGGGTCAGCCCCTCGGCGCGCGGCTTGCCGGGCCGCTCCGGGAGGTCGAGGAACCCATCCTCAAAGTCGGGCATAGAGCTCCTCCAGCTTCTTGCGCGCGGCTTCCTGGACGTCGTGGTAGAGCGAGTTGCCGTGCGCGTCGATGCCGACGGTGAGCGGGCCGAAGTCGCGGACGCGGAAGCGCCACAGGCACTCGGGCATCAGCTCCTCCCAGGCGACCTCCTCGATCTCCTCGATCTGCGTCGTCTCGAGCGCGGCGGCGCCGCCGACGATCGCGAAGTAGACCATCCCGTGACGGCGCATCGGCTCGATCGCCTCGTCGGGGAAGCCGCCCTTGCCGCAGATCGCCCGCACCCCGTAGCGCGCCCCGAGCGGCTCGGTGAAGCGCACCATGCGCGCCGAGGTGGTGGTGCCGATGCAGATCTTCTCGTAGCGGCCCTCGCCCACCTTGCGCACGTTGGGCGCGGTGTGCAGGAGGAACGCGCCGCGCAGGTCCATCGGCGGCTCCACCCCCTGGTCGAAGATGCGGATCTGCGTGCGGTCGCGGATGCCGATGATCTGCCCCTGGACGACCACCTCGTCCCCGGCGCGCAGCTTCAGGATCTCCTCCGGGTCGGCGATCGGGAAGGTGAGCTCGTGCGTCGCCATCGCTAGGCGTCCCGGTCGTACTCGACGCTGCCGTCGGCGGCGATGTGCGCGGAGGCGCGCCGCGCGGCCCAGCACTGGTAGTTGACCGCCACCGGGTTCAGCGTCATGTGCGTGTCCGCGTGCTCGACGTGGCAGTTCAAGACGGTGACGTCGCCGCCGAGCCCCATCGGGCCGATCCCGGTCTCGTTCAGGAGCTCGAACAACTCCTCTTCGAGCTTCGCCACGTGCGGGTCGGGGTTGCGCGTCCCGATCGGTCGCGCGATCGCCTCCTTGGCCAGGTACATCGCGTAGTCGGCCGACCCGCCGATACCGACGCCGACGATCCCGGGCGGGCAGGGCTTGCCGCCGGCGCCGACGATCGACTCCAGCACGAACTGCTTGATCCCCCGCACCCCGTCGGCGGGGACGCACATCTTGAGGAAGCTCATGTTCTCCGAGCCCGACCCCTTCGGCACGCACTTGACGTCCAGCCCGTCCCAGTCGGGGACGAACTCCCAGTGCACGATCGGCAGGCGGTGACCGATGTTCGGGCCGGTGTTCTCGCGCGTGATCGTGTGCACCGCGTTGGAGCGCAGCGGATGCTCCAGCGTCGCCCGTGCCGTGCCGTCGCGGAGCGCCTCGTAGATCCGCGCCGGGTGCAGCGGGAAGCGCTCCCCCACCCGGCACGTGTAGACCGCGATGCCCGTGTCCTGGCAGACGAGGTTGCGCTCCGCGTCCGCGACCTCGACGTTGCGCAGGATCGTCGAGAGCACGCGCCGCCCGGGCACCGACGTCTCGCGCTCGGCGGCGTCCGCGAGCGCGTCCCGCAGATCCTGCGGAATGTCCTTCAGCGCCCACACGTACAGGTGCGCCGCCGCCTCCTCGACGACCGCATGGAGCTCCTTGGTCTCGGTGTCGATGGTCATCCCTTCGCTTTCTCGGCTGCGGCCTTCCCGGCACGTCGTCCGTAGACGACGCATTCGAGGAGGCTGTTGCCCATCATGCGGTTGCGGCCGTGGGTTCCCCCGGCGATCTCGCCGCAGGCGTAGAGGCCCTCGAGCGTCGTCTCGGCATCGGTGTCGATGACGAGCCCGCCGTTCTGGTAGTGGAGGACAGGGTACGTGAGGATCTTCTCGCGCAAGGGGTCGATTCCCCCCGCGCGGTAGCGGCGGAGCATGTACGGGAGCGATCGCTCGGCGTCGCGCACGGGGATCCGCGTCGTGTCGAGCCAAACCGCGGGGCGCCCGTCGGGCGTCTCGACGCCCTTGCCCTTCGCGACCTCGTCGAAGATCGCCTGGCTGACGACGTCCCTGGGCGCGAGCGAGTCGCAGAACTCCTCGCCGTCGGCGTTGAGCAGGACGGCGCCGTACGCGCGCGTCGTCTCGGGGATCGAGTAGCCCTGCATCGTCGGCGGCCACGCGCCGCCGTTCGGGTGGTACTGGAGGGCGTCGAGGTCGCGGGCCTCGGCTCCCAGCTCGAGCGCGAGCCGCGTCACTTCCCCGGTCGCGCCGGGGTGGTTGGTCGAGAGCTCGCCGCGCTCCCGCGCCTCGGCGTAGCAGCGCCCGCCGGCCGCCAGCACGACGGTCGTCGCCTCGAGCGTGCGCTCGCCGCAGCGCGCCCGCCAGCCGTTCTCGCCCGGCTCGAGCGAGACGAGCGGCGAGCGCGGGTGGACGGCGACCGACGACGACTCGACCGCGTCGCGCAGCGCCGCCGTGATCGCGTGGCCGGTGCGGTCGCCCACCTGGAGCAGCCGCTTCGCCGACGCGCCGCCGCAGCGCGCGAGCCGGTAGCCGCCGTTCTCGCGATCGAACGCGACGCCGAGCTCCTCGAGCCAGTGGATGGCCGAGGGGGCCTCGGAGGCGAGCACCTCGACGAGCCGCATGTCGGCGGTCTCGTGCGAGCTCGTCCAGATGTCCTGCGCGTGCCGCTCGGGCGAGTCGTCGGGCCCGAGCGCGGCCTGGATGCCGCCCTGCGCCTTCGCCGAGTTGCAGGACTGGATCGAGCCCTTGGTGGCGAGCGCGACGCGCGCGCCCGCTCGCTCCGCGGACAGGGCGGCCGCGAGGCCGGAGGCGCCGCTTCCGATCACGAGCACATCGTGGCCGTCTCCCGTCACAACGCCCGTGACTATATCCGATCTCGCTAATGAAATGCATAAGCAGTTGCTATGTCTGGGCGGCGTGGCCATGTGGGCCGGAGCGGGCGAGCCACGCTCGCGGACACGTCCGAAAGAGCCGTCTTGATTGTCAGCTCTGACAACGCTAGGGTGGCGGCGTCGTCCAGAAAAGGAGGAAGCATGCTGAGAGAGGTCGCGAGGGAGCTCGACCTCGAGATCGAGCGACGCGGGCGCAGCCGCACCCCGCTCGCCATGACGCTGACGCTCTGCTGCTGCATGTCGTGCAGCTGCTGCGGGGGCAGCGGCAAGAAGTGAGCACCGGGCTCGCAGTGGAGGAGGGGTCGCTCGAGGAGCGTCCCCTCCTCGCCCCCTGGCTCCGCCGCGCCGCCCACGACGGGCGGCTCGTGCTCGAGTACGGCGACGAGATCGTCGTCCTCGGCGGCGAGCGGGCGCTCGCGCTGCTCGACGGCCTGTTGCCGCTGCTCGACGGCACGCGCACACCGGCCCAGGCCGCGGCGGAGCTCGGCGTCGCGGAGGCGGCGGTGCGCGCGGTCGTGGCGGAGCTGCGCGCGCACCGGCTCGTCGTCGCCGGCCCCGGCGCGGGCGAGACGGCGGCGTTGTGCGCCGCCCTCGTCCCCGGCACGCCCCCCGCCGAAGCGGAGGCTCGGCTCGCCCGGGCGGAGGCGGCCGTCGCCGGCGACTCCGAGTGCGCGCGCCGGCTCGTCGCGCTGCTCGAGCCGGTCGTCGGGGAGGTGACGGCCGTGGACTGGGAGGACGAGCTGGACGCGGACGCGGCGGTCGCCGCGCCGAGCCCGGCGGAGCTGCCCCTGCTCGAGCGCTGGAACGAGCGCCAACTCGAGCGCCGGCTGCCCTGGCTCCAGGTGCTCCCCTTCAACGGCCGCCTCGCCGCGCTCGGCCCGCTCTTCGTCCCGGGCGAGACCTGCTGCCACGCTTGCTACCGCCACCGACGCGGCGCCGCGCTCGGCGAGCCCGCGCTCCTCGCGGAGCTCGAGCGCGTGCCGGCCTCCTACCCGCAACCGGTCGCGCTCGCGGCGGCGCTCGCCGGCCTCGCCGCGACGCTGCTCCTGCGCTGGCTGGCGACGCGCGACCCCGCCGTGCCGGGCGTCCTGTACGCGCTCGAGCTCGAGGGGGGACTCCGGATCGACGCCCACCGCGTGCTGCGCGTCCCCCGTTGCCCCGCCTGCTCGCCGGCGGCCGGGGTCGCGCCACCGCTCCCGTGGAGTCGGCTGTGATCGGGTTGGAGGCCGCCTGCTCGCGCTACGTGGGCATCGTCGCCCACGCCGACGCGCTCCTCGCAGCGCCCGACGACTCCCGCCTGACGCACGTCGTCGCGCTCGGGCCGGCGCCGGCGGACGACCTCGACGGCGGCGGCGCCGGCTACGCCGCCGACCCGGCGGCCGCCCGCGCCGCGGCCCTCGGGGAGGCGATCGAACGGTACGCAGCCGCGGAGCCGCCCGCGGGCCTGCCCCTCGCGCGCGCCTGCGAGCTCGACGGCGCCGTCGACCCGGAACGGTTCGCGCTCTTCGCGCCCGACCAGTACCGGCGAGCAAGCTTCCCCTTCGTCCCGTTCACGCGCCGCACGCGCGTCCGCTGGACCGAGGGCCGCTCGCTCGCCGACGGCGCGCGGGTCTTCCTGCCCGCGCAGCTCGTCTACCTGCGCTGGGACGCGCTCGCCGACGGCGAGGAGCCGATCGGCTACTCGACGAGCAGCGGGCTCGCGTGCGGCGGGTCGTTCGAGGAGGCGGCGCTCGCCGGGCTGCTCGAGCTGGTCGAGCGCGACGCGTTCATGCTGGCGTGGCGCGCCCGCCTCTCGCTGCCGCTCCTCGAGATCTCGAGCGTTCCGGAGCTCGTCGCCTGGGAGCGGCGCTACCTCGCCGCCAGCCGTCTCCGCCTCGACGTCGTCGACCTGTCGGTCGTCCACGACGTGCCGACGGCGCTCGCGGTCGTCCGCGACGCCGCCGGCTCGCTCGCCGCCGGTGCGGCCGCGGCGCCCGACCCGGCCGGCGCGTACCGGAAGGCCGTCGCGGAGGCGTACGCGAGCCACGGCGCCGCGCGCCGGATGCGAAGCGCCGCTCCACGCTTTCGGGACGACTTCTCCGACGTCGTCTCCTTCGGCGACCACATCCGCGTCTACGCCGAGCCGGCGAACGCGGCGCGAGCGGACTTCCTCACGGCCTCCCCCGCCCGTCGGCCGATCCGAGACGTGAAGCCGCTCGAGGGGCAGGACACGACGGAGCAGCTCGAGGCGCTCGTCGCGCGGCTCGTCGCCTGTGGGATCGAGCCCTACGCCGTCGACGCGACCACGCCCGACGTGGCCGAGCTGGGCCTGCACGTCGTCCGCGCCGTCGCGCCCGAGCTCTGTCCGCTGGACGTGCGCCAGGACGCCTGCTTCCTCGGCGGGGAGAGGCTGCGCACCGCCCCCGCCGCGCTCGGCCTCCGCGCACGTCCGCTCCGGATCTCCGAGCTGAACCTCGACCCGCACCCCTTCCCATGACCGAGCTGCAGAGCCCGGCACGGCTCGCGAGCGTCGTCTACGCGGAGCCGCCCGATCTCGACGACCCGGCCGAGCTCTACCACGAAGCCTCGAAGCTCGTGCCCGCCACGGCGGCCAGGCAGCTCGCCGGCGCGGTGCGTCTCGCCGCCTCCCCGGAGCTTCGCCGCGCCGTGACGCTGGCGTCGCACCGTCACCCGGAGCTGCCCCTGCTGCCGCTTCCCGAGCCCGCCCCGCTCGCCGCGCCGCTCGGAGCGACAATCGCGGCGCGGCGCTCCGCCCGCGAGCTCGGCGACGAGCCGCTCGGCGGAGCGACGCTCGCCGCCTTGCTCGACGCCGCATACGGCGTCACCGGAGCGCTCGCGGACGAGGACGGCTGGCAGCAGCCGCTCCGCGCCGCGCCCTCGGGAGGAGCGCTCTACCCGCTCGACCTCTACGTGGCGGCCACGCGCGTCGAGGGCCTCGCGCCCGGCCTCTACCGATTCGAGCCGCTCGAGCGGGGCCTCGAGCCGCTCGGGCCCGCCGCCGGCCTCGCCGAGGCAACCGCGTACCCCGCGCTCGCGTCCGCCGCGGCCTCGACCGTCGTCATCGCCGCGACCTTCTGGCGTTCGCGCTTCAAGTACGGGCTCCGCGCCTACCGCTTCGCGTTGCTCGAGGCCGGCCACGTCGCGCAGAACCTGCTCCTGGCGGCGACCGCCCTCGGTCTCGCCGCCGTTCCGCTCGGCGGCTTCTACGACCATCGCGTCGACGAGGTGCTCGGGCTCGACGGGGTGGACCGCGGATCGCTGTACCTCGTCTGCATCGGCTCCCGGAAGGGCGGAGGATGATGCAGCCGGTCGCAGGCCTCGCTCTCGGCGCCACCCTGTATGCGGCGGCGGCCGGCCGCTGGCCGCGGCCGCGCAGGCCTGAGGCGCACGAGCGGCGCGTGCTCGCGGCGGCGATGACGACCGCCGCGCTCGAGGAGCTCCTGTGGCGAGGCGCGGCGCTCCGCCTACTGCGGCGTCGCGGCCCGGGCTTCGCGCTCGCGGCGACCTCCGTCGCGTTCGCAGCGGCGCACCTCCCGCGATCGCGCGGTCGGGCAGTCGCGACGCATGCCGCCCTCGCGGCCGCGCTCGGGGCCGTCTCGCTTGCGCCGGGCGGTCTCGCCGTCGCCGTCCTCGCTCATGCAACCTACGACGCGCTCGTCCTGCTCGAGGAGCGTCCGCCGTGAGCGAGCGCACCGTGGCCGCGCTCGTCGGCGTCTCCCGTGCGTACGGGACGACGGTCGCCCTGGAGGACGTCGACCTCGCGGTGCGTCGCGGCGAGGTCCTCGCGCTGCTCGGGCCGAACGGCGCCGGCAAGACGACCGCGATCCGGATCCTCGTCGGGTTGCGCCGGCCCGACCGCGGCCGAGCGCTCCTCTTCGGGCGCGACCCTCGTCGGCGGGAGGCGCGGCTGCGGCTGGGCTGCACCCCGCAGGAGACGAGCCTGCCGGCGACGCTCACGGTGCGCGAGACGCTCGACCTCGTCCGCGCTCACTTCCCGCGACCCGCGGCGACCGCCGCGCTGCTCGAGCGATTCGAGCTCACCGGGCTGGCCGACCGGCAGAACGGCGGCCTCTCCGGGGGGCAGCGGCGCCGGCTCGCGGTCGCCCTCGCGTTCGCGGGCAACCCCGAGCTGATCGTGCTCGACGAGCCGACGACGGGGCTCGACGTCTCGGCTCGACGCATCGTCTGGCGGGCGATCGCCGAGCACGCCGCGGCGGGCGGCGCGGTGCTCCTGACGACGCACTACCTCGAGGAGGCCGAGGCGCTCGCCACCCGCGTGGCGGTGATCGCGTGCGCACGGATCCGCGCCGAGGGGCCGGTGGCCGCGATTCGCGACCGGGCCGGCGTGACGCGCATCCGGATCGACGCCGGCGACCTCCCCGACGTGCCGGGCGTCGATCGGCGAGAGCACGTCGACGGCGCCACGACGCTCTATGCGCGGGACGCGGGCGCGGTCGTCCGCGAGCTCGTGCGTCGCGGCGTCCCGCTCGACGGGCTCGAGGTGCGGCGGGCGACCCTCGAGGAGGCGTTCCTCGGTCTCACGCAGGCGGAAACGTGAAGCTCGCGCTCCTGCATGCCCGCGCGCAGCTGCGCCAGCTCGCGCGCTATCCGACGTTCCTCGTGCCGACGCTCGTCCTGCCGGTCGCCTTCTTCGTCGCCTTCGGGCTCCCGCGGCGCCACACCGACCCGGCCGTGCTGATGGCGTCGTTCTCCGCCTACGCGGTGCTCAGCATCGCCTTCTTCCAGTTCGGCGTCGGGATCGCCACCGACCGCGAGGATCCGTGGGAGGCGTACCTGCGGACGCTGCCGGTCGGTCCGGGGATCCGCTTCGCCGGTAGGGTCGCCTCGGCGATCGCGTTCGCGACGGCGGCGACCGTGCCGGTCGTCGTGGTCGCGGTGGCGGCGCGTCCCGTCTCGCTCGGCGCGGCCGCCTGGTGCCGGTTCGCGCTCGTGCTGCTCGCCGGCAGCACCCCGCTCGCGCTGCTCGGGATCGCGCTCGGCTACTGGGTGCCGGCACGCGGCGCGCTCCCGGTCGCGAACCTGCTCTACCTCGGCTTCGCGTACGCGGGCGGCCTGTGGACTGGGCCGAGCGGGCTCCCGCACGCGGTCGAGCTCGTCGCTCCCTACCTGCCGACCCGCCAGTGGGGCGAGGTCCTGTGGGCGGCGGTGCGAGACGAAAGCTGGGGCGGGTCGCACTGGCTGGCGCTGGCCGCCTTCGCCGCGGCGTTCGGCGCGCTCGCCGCCTGGGGGTACCGACGGGACGAGGGCCAGCGCTTCCGATGAGCGCCCTCACCAGACCGAGCGCAGCAGCTGCTCGATCTCCGCCGGGCTCGCCGGCTGCGGGTTCGCCTGGTTGCCGGCACGGCGCGCCGCGGCGGCCGCCAGCTCGGGCAGATCCTGCTCGGGCACGCCGAGATCGCGCAGCCGCGTCGGCCCGCCGAGGCGCGCCAGCTCCTCGACTCGCTCGGCCGGCTGGCCGCCGACCGCCTCGGCGAACCGTCGCAGCGCCTCCGGCGCGAAGCGCGCGTTGAAGCGGAGCGCCGGCGGCAGGCAGATGCCGTTGAGCGTGCCGTGCGGGAGCCCGTAGCGGCCCCCGACGGCCTGGGCCATCGCATGCCCCAGCGCGAGCATCGAGCCGGCGAGCGCGGCCCCGCCGTGACAGGCGCCGCGCAGCAGCTCCGTGCGCGCCTCGCGGTCGCGCGGCGACGCGACGACCCGCGGCAGCCACTCGGAGATCAGCCGGGCGCCGGCGAGGGCGTGCTCGTCGGCGGCGTCGTTGCGACCGTGGGCGTAGAGCGCCTCCGCGCAGTGCGCGAGCGCGTTCAGCGCCGTGCCGACGGTCGTCTCGCGGGGGAGCTCGAGCGTCAGGTCGACGTCGTAGACGATCCCGGCCGGGTGCGCGCCCGCGCCGCCGCCGCGCAGCCGCCGCTCGGGGCTGCGGATCCCGTAGTAGGTCGTCCATTCCGCGCCGGCGTACGTCGTCGGCACCGAGACGAGCGGCAGGCCGGTCGCGGCGGAGATCGCCTTGCCGAGGTCGATGGCGCTGCCGCCGCCGACGGCGACGACGCCCCCGGCTCCCCGAGCCTGGGCGGCCGCCTCCTCGAGGCGGTGCGAGGGCGCCTCGCGCCAGCGCGCATGCTCCTCCAGCGGCAGCTCGATGCGGTCCCAGCGCGGGCTCGCGACGACGAGCGGGGCGGTCACGCCGGCCTCCGCGCACACGTCCGGCAAGGCGTCGAGTCCGAAGCGGACGATCATGCGAGCCGCTCTCGCGCGAACTGGACGAACGCCCGCGCAACGCGCGTCTCGGCCCGACCCGCGGAGCGGACGAGCGAGATCTCGCGCGACGGCTCGAGCCCCTCGACGCGCGCGACGGCGAGCGTCTTCGCGACGAGATCGGACTCGATCGCCCCGCGCGAGATGAACGTGACCCCGAAGCCGGCGAGCACCGCTGTCCGCGCCGACTCCTGCAATCCCAGCTCGAGCCGAACATCGAAGTCGCGGAGGCGCAGCCCCTTCTCCCGCAGCTCGTCCTCGATTACCTGCCGCACGCCGGCGCCTTCCTGCATCAGCACAAGGGGCTCGGTGCGCAGCTCGTCGAGCGTGATCGTCTTGCCGGCGAAGCGGTGATCCGCAGGCACGGCGAGCACCACCTCGTCGCGGAAGAACGGCTCGAAGGTGACGCCGCGGTGACGTGGAGCGGCACCCACCACGCCGAGCTCGAGCTCCCGGCGGGCGACCTGCTCCACGACGCTGTTCGTGTCCGAGACGGCGAGCGCGACCCGCACCTCTGGGTGGCGCCGCTGGAACTCGCCGAGGACGATCGGGACGACCGTGCCGCCCGGCCCGGTGGAGGCGCCGATCTCGAGCCGCCCGCTCAGCTCGCCCTCCGCCTCCTCGCCGAGCTCCTGGAGCAGCTGCTGCTCGAGCGCGAGCAGCCGCTGCGCGCTCCGGTACAGGCGCTGCCCGGCTTCGGTCGGCTCGACGCGGCGTCCGGAGCGGTCGAGCAGCTGCTTGCCGAGCCGCTTCTCGAGCGAGCGGATCTGGAGGCTGACCGCCGGCTGCGTGACGCCGAGCTGGTCGGCGGCCTGCGAGAAGCTCCGCCGCTCGACGACCGCGCAGAACGCCGCCAGCTGCCGCGTGTCCATAAGAGAACCTTATCCGACTGTCGAAGTCGGCAGGCTATCGGTCGAGAGCCGTCTACCATCACGCGTGTGCCCGAGACGACGACGCGGATCGAGGACACGCTCGTCCGCGGCTACCGGCAGCTGGCCCTCGAGGCGCCGGCCCGGCGACGCGACGCCCTCCTACGGGCGCTGGACGTCACGCTCTCGGCGCTCCTCCTCGTCGTCTTGCTCCCCGTCGTGCTCGCCATCGCCCTGCTCGTCCTCGCGACGAGCGGCCGCCCGATCCTCTATCGCGGCGAGCGCGTCGGCCGGGGCGGCCGGATCTTCGTGATGCTCAAGTTCCGCACGCTCCGCCCGGGAGCCGAGGAGCGGCTCGGGCCCTACCTCGGCGAGGAGCTCGTTCGCCGCACGCAGGCCGAGTTCACGCCGATCGGGCGGTGGCTGAAGGCGACCCAGCTCGACGAGATCCCGCAGTTCTGGAACGTCCTGCGCGGCGACATGAGCCTCGTCGGGCCGCGACCGATCCGTCCCGTCTTCTTCGCAGAGCTCGCGCACGAGCTGCCCGCGTACTGGCAGCGGCTCGTCGTCCGGCCCGGGTTGACGGGCTTCGCGCAGGTGCGGCGCGGCTACGAGACCCCGATGGCCGAGAAGCTGGCGCACGACCTCGAGTGGATCGCCGACCGCTCCGTTGCGCTCTACCTCCGCACCGTCGCCGCGACCGCCTGGCGGGTCGTCCGCCAGTCGCTGCGAGGGCTCGTGCGGCCGGACGGCTGAGGCTCCGCTCGCGGGTCGCCCGGTCGCGAGCGGGCCGTGGACGCGCGCCAGGGGCAGGAGCGACCTTCGGCCGCCCGTAGAGTAGGGCGACGATGTGCGGAATCTGCGGAATCGCATCCCCGGCCGGCACGCCGGATCCCCGGCGGCTCGCGGCGATGAGCGACCTGCTCGCGCACCGCGGCCCCGACAGCGCCGGCGAGCACCGCGACGGGCCCGTCGCGATCGCGGCGCGGCGCCTCTCGATCGTCGACCTCGAGCACGGCGACCAGCCGATCGCGAACGAGGACTCGAGCTGCGTCGTCGTCCAGAACGGCGAGATCTACAACTACCCCGAGCTGCGCCGGGAGCTGGAGCGCGCCGGCCACCGCTTCCGCACCCGCTGCGACACCGAGGCGATCGTCCACCTCTACGAGCAGCACGGTCTCGGCTTCGCGGAGCGGCTGCGCGGAATGTTCGCGACCGCGATCTGGGACGCGCGCAGCCGGCGGCTCGTCCTCGCGCGCGACCGCTACGGGATCAAGCCTCTCTACTACCGACACGAGGGCGGCGAGCTCGCGTTCGCCTCCGAGCTTCGCTCCCTGCCGCGCGGCGAGATCGACCTCGACGCCCTCGAGGCGTTCCTCGCCTTCAACTCGATCCCGGCGCCGTACTCGATCTTCCGCGAGATCCGCAAGCTGCCGGCCGGCCACCTGCTCGTCTGGCAGGAGGACGGAGCGCTCCGGACCGAGCGCTACGCCCGTCCCGGGCCGCTGCCCGTGGAGGAGCTGCGGGACGCGGACGAGGCGGAGCTGGTCGAGGAGCTCCGCGCGCGACTGCGGGACTCGGTTCGCGCGCACCTCCTCTCGGACGTACCGGTTGGCGTCCTCCTCTCCGGCGGCGTCGACTCGGCGACCCTCGCCGCGCTCGCCGCGCAGGAGACGCCGGAGCCGGTGCACACGTTCACCATCGGCTTCGAGGAGCGGAGCTTCGACGAGCGCGCCGACGCGCGCAGGGTCGCCGAGCGGTACGGCACGAACCACCACGAGCTGCTCGTCCGGCCGGAGCCGGAGCTCCTGCTGCGAGCCCTCGCGGAAGCGTTCGACGAGCCGTTCGCCGACTCCTCCGCATTGCCGACCTACCTCGTCTCGCAGCTCGCAGCCGGCCACGTGAAGGTGGCGCTCTCGGGCGAGGGCGGCGATGAGCTCTTCGGCGGCTACTACACGTACGCCGCCGACCTGTTGGCCGACCGGCTCGCCCCGCTCGCGCGCCTCGTCCGCCCGCTCGTCGAGGCGCTGCCGGCGTCGACGGCCAAGGCGAGCCTCGACTACAAGGCCAAGCGCTTCGTCCGCGCGGCCCACCTGCCGCCACTCGAGCGCCACCACGGCTGGAAGGAGATCTTCTCGCCGGAGCTGCGCGCCGAGCTCACCGGGCGGCGCGCGGCGTTCGATCCGGTCGACCTCTACCGCGCGCGGTACCGCGAGACGGAGGGAGCCGACATGCTGGCGCGCCTCCAGGACGTGGACTTCGGCATCTACCTCGTCGACGACCTGCTCGTGAAGACCGACCGGGCGTCGATGGCGCACTCGCTCGAGGCGCGCGTGCCGTTCCTCGACCCCGCGGTGACGAACCTCGCGTTCGCGCTCCCGTCGCGACTCAAGGTGCGTGGTCTCTCGAAGAAGGTGCTGCTGCGCAAGGCAGTGGAGCCGCTAGTCCCGCGCGAGGTCGTGCACGGGCGCAAGCGCGGCTTCTCGATCCCCGCGGCGGCATGGCTCCGCGGAGAGCTGGAGCCCTTCGCGCGAGCGACGCTGTCGGCGGAGACCCTCGCCAGGCAGGGGTTCTTCGCGTACCCGGTCGTCACCCGGCTGCTCGACGAGCACGTGGCGGGCAAGGAGGACCGCAGCCGCCAGCTCTGGGGGCTGCTCGCCTTCACGCTCTGGTACGAGCACCACGTCGAGCAGGCGCCTCCACGCCTCCAGTCCGCCCGCATGGAGGCCCTCGCCGCGTGATGGCCCATGGATGTGACGGCCCATGGATCCACATGCCCACCGGCCCATGCACACCCATGGGCGAGCGTCTGCAACGGACACATCCGCTCAGGAAACCGCACGGATGCCGTGAGATGGCGGTGACGGTCTCGTGAGGGTCTGGATCGACATGACGGCGTCGGCGCACGTGCTCGTCTTCAAGCCGCTGATCACGATCCTGCGGGAGCGCGGAGACGAGGTCGAGATCACCGCGCGCGACTACGCCCAGACGCTTCAGCTGCTCGAGCTGCACGGGCTCCGGGCGGACGCGGTGATCGGCCGACACGGGGGCCGCTCGCGGCTCCAGAAGGCCCGGCAGATGACGCACCGGCTCGGCGCGCTGCGACGCTGGGCGAAGGGGCGCGGCTTCGACGTGGCGCTCGCCCACGGCTCCCACGAGCTGACGCTGACGGCGCGACGGCTCGGGATCCCGAGCGCGACCACGTTCGACTACGAGTTCGCGACGCTCCAGCACCAGCTCGGCTGCCGGGCGGCGACACGCGTCGTCGTCCCGGAGGCGATCCCGCCCGAGCGGCTGCGCCCGTACGGCGTCCGACCGCCGAAGCTCGTCCAGTACCCGGGGCTCAAGGAGGAGTACTACCTCGCCGACTTCGAGCCGGACCGCTCGCTGCTCGACCGCTTCGGGATCGAGCCGGCGCGCGTGCTCGTCGTCCTGCGCCCGCCGCCGGACGTCTCGCTCTACCACCGGCACTCGAACCCGCTCTTCCCGCAGACGCTCGACCATCTCGGCCGGCTGGAGCACGTCCACGCTGTCGTCTTGCCGCGAACGGAGGAGCAGCGCGCGTTCGTGCGCGAGCTCGCGCTTCCGTCCGTCATCGTCCCGGAGGGCGCGGTGGACGCGCAGAGCCTGATCGCGCTCGCCGACATCGTCGTGTCCGCCGGGGGGACGATGAACCGCGAGGCGGCCGCGCTCGGCGTCCCGGTCTACACCACGTACGGCGGACGCCTCGGAGGGGTCGACGAGGAGCTGATCCGGGAGGGGCGCCTGAAGCCGCTCACCGACCCGCGCGCGCTCGAGCTGCGCAAGCGGGACGCCACGGACGGCGACCGCCGGGTGCGGCGCGACCCGGCGCTGCTGCTCGAGCTGCTGCTCTCGGCGCTCGACACCCCATAGCGCCCGGCCCGATGCCCGGGACCGAAGCCACCTCGGCGAGGGTGCCGGGGGCGGCGGGCGGCGAGCAGATCCTCGACGTCGATCGCGCCCTCGGCAGCCTTGCGCCGCTCGTACTCGCAGAAGACGCAGTGCGCGAGATCCGGTGGCAGCGGCGGCTCGTGCTCTCCCAGGCCCGCCAGGGACGTCGCCGCCGAGCCGGCGGCCCGCCTCTACTCGGCCTGCTCGAGCTGGCGCTCCCGCCGAAGCTCCGGGACGGAGCCGTCGCCGAGAGCCGTCGGCGCCTCGACGCGTTTCGGCGAGCGCACGATCGAGCCGAGCTTCGCCACCACCTCGAGCGTGTCGCCGGCGTCTGCGAGCCGCTCCAGCTCGGAGAGCTGCTCGTCGAGCCACGCGGCGTCGACGGGCGGCCGGCTCAGACGCATGATCTTCGGGTGGGCCGTCGAGCCCACCGCCTCGTCGTCGCTCCACAGCTCCTCGTGGATCTTCTCGCCCGGGCGCGAGCCGATGAACTGGATGCGGACGTCGCGCGGACCGCCGTCCGGCTCGCCCGGGAGCCGCGGCTCCTTGCCGGAGAGGCGAATCATGTTCATGGCCAGGTCGACGATCCGCACGGGCTCGCCCATGTCGAGGACGAACACCTGGCCGCGCCCGCCGATCGCGCCCGCCTGGACGACGAGCGAGACCGCCTCCGGAATCGTCATGAAGTAGCGCGTCATCTCGGGATGCGTCACCGTCACCGGCCCGCCGCGCTCGATCTGCCGGCGGAAGGTCGGGATCACGCTGCCAGACGAGTTGAGGACGTTGCCGAAGCGGACGGCGACGAACCGCGTCGCGACGTCGCGCCGATGCCCGAGCGACTCGACGATCCACTCGCACAGCGCCTTCGACTGGCCCATCACCGTCTTCGGGTTCACGGCCTTGTCGGTGGAGATGAGCACGAACCGCTCGACCTCGAACTCCGCCGCCAGCTCGGCGACGGCGCGGGTGGCGACGACGTTGTTGCGCACCGACTCGAGCGGGTGCGTCTCCATCAGCGGCACGTGCTTGTAGGCGGCCGCGTGGAAGACGATCGTCGGCCGGTACTTCTCGAACACCTCTCGGCGCAGGGCACGGCGATCCTTCACGTCGACGAGCTTCGGCACCGCGGGCGTGAAGTCGCGCTCCCCCACCAGCTCGCGCTCGATCTCGAACAGGGCCGTCTCGGCGTTGTCGACGAGGACGAGGCGCGCCGGCCCGACGCGCGCGATCTGGCGGCAAAGCTCCGAGCCGATCGAGCCGCCGGCGCCCGTGACGAGGACGGTCTGGCCCCGCAGGTACGAGGCGACCTGCTCGAAGTCGACCTCCACCTGCTCGCGCCCGAGCACGTCCTCGACCTGCACCGGACGGATCTGGCCAGCGAGGCCGATGTCGCCCGAGATCAGCTCGTACAGGCCCGGCAGCGTCTTCACGGGCACCTTCGACGCCTGCGCAGTCTCGACGATCCGCCGGCGCACCTCGCCCGAGACCGAGGGCATCGCGATCAGCACCTCGTCCGGCTTGTGCTCGCGCAGCACGTGCTCGAGCTCCGCGAGCGTGCCGAGCACGCGCACGCCGAGGATCCGCGCGTTCCGCTTGCGCGGGTCGTCGTCGACGAAGCCGATCGGCGTGTAGCGGAGCATCCGCGAGCGCTGCATCTCCTGCACGATCAGCCGCCCCGCGTCGCCGGCTCCGACGACGATCACCTCCTTACCGCGGGCGACGACGCTGAGCCCGGGCCGCTCGATCAGCGTCCGCGCGAGCAGCCGCACCCCCGCCACGAGCGCGAGCGTGAGCAGGAGGTCCATCACCGCGATCGAGCGCGGCAGCCGGACGGCGTGCACCGGCGAGGCGAGGTAGACGGTGACGTCCGCGACGAGCGAGGCGACGACGACGCCGCGCGCGGCCGACCACATGTCGCGCACGGACACGTAACGCCACCAGCGGTTGTAGAAGCCGAACGCGACGAAGACGACGAGCTTGATCGCGACGACGAGCAGGATCGTCCGCCGCAGCAGCGTCGAGTAGTAGACCGGGAGCCCCTGATCGAAGCGCAGCTCGAAGGCGAGGAACCAGGAGACCGCGACGATCGCCGCATCCACCAGCAGCTGCCACAGCCGGTGGCGGCTGAAGAGGGTCATGCCTTCGCGCCGACGCCGACGGCGGAGCGGACGACGTCCACCACCCGCTCCTGCGTCTCCGCCGGGATCCCGGGCCAGAGCGGAAGCGAGAAGTTGTCGGTCGCCGCCGCCTCGGTCACCGGCAGCGAGCCGGGCTCGTAGCCGAGGAAGCGCAGCGCCGGCTGCAGGTGCAACGGCGTCGTGTAGTAGACCGCGGAGGCGATGCCCGCCTCGGCGAGCGCCGCGCGGATGCGGTCGCGCTCGGGCGAGCGGCAGACGAAGAGGTGGTAGATGTGGCCCGGCTCGTCGCGCGGGAGCTCCACGAGCTCGCCGAGGCCGAGCTCGGCGTAGCGCGCGGCCGCCTCGCGACGACCCCGGTTCCACGCGTCGAGCTGCGGCAGGAACAGACGCAGCATCGCGGCCTGCACCTCGTCGAGCCGCGAGTTGTAGCCGACGAAGTCGAAGTCGGTCTTGTCACGTGAGCCGTGGAACGCGAGCATCCGCACGCGGTCGGCGAGCTCGACGTCGCTCGTCGCGACGAGGCCGCCGTCGCCGAGGCAGAACAGGTTCTTCGTCGGGTAGAAGCTGTACGTCGCGACGGTGCCGAGCTTGGCGACGCCGGGAGCGCCGAACGCCTGCGCGGCGTCCTCGATCACCGGCAGGCCGAAGCCGGTGAGCCGGTCGACCGGCGCCGGGCGGCCGAAGAGGTGCACGGGCATGATCGCCCGCGTCCGCGGCGTGATCCTCGCGGCCACGTCCTCGGGGTCGAGGTTGAGCGTGTCCGGGTCGACGTCGGCGAAGACGGGCGTGGCGCCGCGCCGGACGATCGACTCCGCGGTCGCGTAGAAGGTGAACGCGGGGCAGATCACCTCGTCGCCGGGGCCGATCCCGAGCGCGTCGAGGACGAGCACGAGCGCGTCGGTGCCGTTGGCGACGCCGACGGTCTCCTTCACGCCCAGGTAGGCGGCGGCCTCCTCCTGGAACGCCCAGTAGTGCGGCCCGCGGATGAACGCGCCCGACTCGAGCACCTCGCTGAAGCGGGCCTCGAGCTGCGCGCGGAGCGGCGCGTACTGCGCCTGGACGTCAACCAGCGGGATCTTCTGCACGGCGGGTCACTCTAGCTGCGCGTCTGCGTCGGTACAGGAGGTAGCCCAGCAGCGCCGCGACGCCGGCCGCGACCGCGTACTCGACGTACTTGAAGCCGTGATCGAACCGCTCGTAGCCGCTGCCGAGGCCGTAGCCGGCCCCGGCGATCGCGAACGCCCAGACCGCGGACCCGATCAGCGTCAGCAGCGTGTACGGCGCGAGGGGCATCTCGAAGACGCCGGCGGGGATCGAGACGAAGGAGCGGACGATCGGCGTCACGCGGCCGACGAGCACGCCCAGGTCTCCCCAGCGGCCGAACCACTCCTCGGCGCGGTCGAGACGCTCAGGGGTGATGTGGAGCCAACGGCCGCGCCGCTCGAGCAGCGGCCGGCCGCCGTAGAGCCCGATCCCCCAGCCGACGACCGCGCCGGCCAGGTAGCCGAGCGTCCCGGCGAGCGCCATCGCGACGTAGGCGCCCGCCCCGAAGCCGACGTGCCAGCCGAGGATGGTAACCCCGTGCGCGGCCGCGAACACGCCGGCGGCGACCGCGCCCGCGTACAGCATCACGATCTCGCCCGCGGCCGGGAAGACGGCGTCGACCGCCATCAGCCCGAAGACCGCGTACACGCCGTGCGAGGCGACCTGCGAGGTGAAGCTCGAGGTGATGCTCGCGAGCACCCGGCAAGTCTACGAGCGACGGGCGCGCAGCGGGAGCGTGAAGGGGGCGGTGAGCGAGACCCGGCCGATCGGCGAGGTGGCGACCACGTGCATCAGGTAGGCGCCATTGGAGGCGCGGCCGCCGTTCGCGGCGCGCCCCTCCCAGGCGACGCTCTGCGGGCCGGGAGCGAGCGTCCTGCGCAGGAGGGTGGCGACGACGGTGCCGTTGCGCCGCTCGACGGTGACGACGACCGAGGCGGAGCGGGTGAGCTCAAACGTCGCGGCGGCGACCGCGTTCCCAGCAGGCCCGCTGACCGCGAGCGAGCGCAGCGTGTCGTCGAGCGTGAAGTCGCGCTGCGCGGTCGTGGTGGCGCCGCGGTCGTCGGTGGCGGCGACGGCGAAGCGCCACTTCCCCTCGGGCGCCGCCGAGCCGCCTGGCAGACGCCCGTCCCACCGGAGCGTGTGGACGCCCGGCTGCTCCTCCCCGTCGGCGAGCGTCAGCGTCGTCGAGCCGGGTCCGGTGAGCGTGGCGACGACGTGCGAGGGCCGGACGAGCTTGTAGGAGAGGGTCTGCGCGTCGTCGACGCCGTCGCCGTTCGGCGAGAGCACGCCCACGGCGGGCGGGGCCGCGTAGACGCCCGTGTAGGCGAGCAGGAGCGCGTCCGCGAGCGGTCGCTCGTCGCCGCCCGTCGGCCGGGTGAGCAGGGTTCCGTCGAACGCCATCGCCGCGGTGGCGCCCGAGCCGAGCCCGACGGCGGTGACGGCGCCGAGCCGGGCGAGCGCGACGGCGAGCTCGTAGCTCGTCATCCCGACGCTGTAGGCCGGCCCGTCGCCCTCCACCGTCACGAGCACGATCCGCCCGTCGCGGAGCTGGCCAACGGCGCTGCGCGCCGCGCGGGCGTTGACGACCGAGGCGTCGAAGGACTCGTGGGCGTTGAAGACGGGCTTGCCGCGGGAGACGAGCAGCGGCCCACCGCCGATCGCCGAGACGAGCCCGCTCCAGTCGGGCGTGAGCGTCAAGCGCACCTCGACGCGCTGGCCGACCGGCGCCTCGGCGGCGAGGGCCTGCGCCTGCGCGCCGCGCGCGACGAGGACGGCGCCGCCGCGCGGGATCGGCGTCGGGCCCGCGCTCGTCACCTGCGCCACCGTCCCCTCGAGCTGCTGGTTGGGCCGCGCTGGGGGGAACGAGGAGAGCACAGCCTCGACGACGCCGCTCTCGGCGGGAGTGGTCGGGCCCCAGGCGCTCGTGTAGAGCGTGGCGTGCCCCTTCACCGGCGGCGCGTTCAGGTCGAGCGCGCGCCGCTGACCGCTGCCCTGCCACGTCCCCTTGTAGGCGACGCGGGCGACCGAGAGCGTCCCGTCGGCGGCGATGCCGACACTGGAGCGGGCGGGGGCGGGCGCCGTGTCGAGCGCGCCGCCGCGCATGAGGATGCCGCTGGGCGCGCCGGTCGCGGCGGAGAAGAAGTCCCCGTTCACGCCGACGACGGTGGCGGTCGCGCCGAGCCGCCTCTCGATCGCGGTGAGCTTCTCGGTGCCGGCGACGGCCTCGTTGGCGAGCGCGGGCGCGAGCGTGTACAGCGAGCCGTCCGGCCTGGGCGCGGTGACCACGTCGAGGACGACCGGCCCGCGGGGCGTGAACTCCACCTGGCGCGTGTACGTGACCCCCGGCATGAGCAGCGCCTGCGTCTCGGTCGTCTGGCGCGACGCGCGGCCAGGACGGCCGGCCGCGGTCGCCGTCGAGACGACCAGCGCTGCGAGAGCGACACCGATGAGCAACCCGCGAAGCACGACCCGGCGCCAGGGTAACGGGGACGGCGGCGGGCGCGAGACGGCGCGCGAGCGCGCCTTCACGCCGCCTTCAGCCGCCGTTAACGGAACGGCAACGGTACCTCTGGCATGCTCTCCGCCTCGTGACGAGGGTGCGTCTCCAGCTCCTGATCGGGATCGGTCTTGCGTGCGGCATCACCGCAGCGTCCGCGTCGGCGGCCGCCCACCCCGCACACGGGACACAGCCGCAACCCCGACGGCGCCTGAACGTCGTCCTCATCCTCGGCGACGACGAGCGCGTCGACGGCACGAGCGTGATGCGCAACGTGCGGAGGCTGCTCGCCGCCCACGGGGTCACGTTCACCGACTTCCACGTGACGACGTCCGAGTGCGGCCCGTCGCGGGCGAGCATCCTCAGCGGCCAGTACTCCCACCACACCGGCGTGCTCGGCAACTTCGGCCCGCACAGCTTCCCGGCCTTCAACCAGCGGTCCGACCTCGCCACCTGGCTCCACCACGCCGGCTACGAGACGGCGCTCGTCGGCAAGTACATCAACGACTACACGCTCTACGGGCACCATGAGATCCCGCCCGGCTGGGACGACTGGCAGGTGATCGACAGCGTCCCGATGGAGCGCTACTACGACTACACCCTCAACGAGAACGGACGGCTCGTCCACTACGGCCACGCGCCCTCCGACTACTCGACAACCGTCCTCGCCGACAAGGCCGTCAGCTTCATCGAACACGCGCGCAGCCCGTTCTTCCTCTACTTCGCACCGGTCGCCCCGCACCTGCCCGCGATTCCCGCCAAGCAGGACCAGGGCGCGCTGGAGAACCTCGCGCCCCTGCACGCGCCCGCCTTCGACGAGCGCGCGATCGGCGACAAGCCGTGGCGCTACTGGCACCGCGACATGCTCAAGGCCGCCGCGCGGATCTACGAGAACGACATCCGCCGCCGGCAACTCGAGTCGCTGCTCTCGCTCGACCGCTCCGTCAAGCGGATCGTGGACGCCCTGCGCCGACGCAAGGTGCTCGACCGCACGGTCATCCTCTACACGAGCGACAACGGCTTCCTCTGGGGCGAGCACCGGCTCGGCGGCAAGCTCTGGCCCTACGAGGAGTCGACGCAGGTGCCGCTCATCGTGCGCACGCCCTGGCAGCACGCGCCCGCCACCGACGGCCACCCCGTCCTCAACATCGACCTCGCGCCCACGATCAGCGCGCTCGCCGGCGTCCGGCCCGGCCTGCCGCAGGACGGCCGCAGCTTCGTCCCGCTCCTGCTCGGACGCAGGGTGCGCTGGCGACGCGCGTTCCTCCTCGAGTACCTCGGCCACAACGAGCTCCGTCTCGGCGGGCCGCCGCCATACATCGCCGTGCACACGAGGCGTTACCTGTACGTCGAGTACCGCAACGGCTGGCGCGAGCTGTACGACCTCCGCCGCGACCCCTGGCAGCTCGACAACATCGCCGCCAGCCCCCGCTACCGCGCCGTCCGGCGATCGCTCCACGCGCTCCTGCGCCGCCTGGACGCGGCGCCGCCGGCCCCGCCGCGAGGCGGCTCCTGAGCTAGGCCCAGACCTTGACCTCGCGGTACAGCGTGTCGCGCTGCACCGGGATCTTGCCCATACCCCGGATCAGGTGGACGAGCTCCTCCACGCTCGTGCGGTGCGTCGTGCCCGCGGCGGAGACGACGTTCTCCTCGATCATCACCGAGCCGAGGTCGTCGGCGCCGAAGGCGAGCGCGACCTGCCCGATCTTCTTCCCCTGCGTCACCCAGGAGGAGCCGATGTGGGGGACGTTGTCCAGGTAGATCCGCGACACGGCCTGCGTCAGCAGGTAGTCGAACGAGGTCGGCCGGCGCTCCGGCGGCACCAGCTCGACGAGGCGGTTGCCGTCGTCCTGGAACGTCCACGAGAAGAAGGCGCGAAAGCCGCCGGTCTCGTCCTGCAGGTCGCGGATGCGGCGCATGTGCTCGACCCGCTCCTCGAGGGTCTCGACGTGGCCGTACATCATCGTCGCCGTCGTCGAGATGCCGAGCCGGTGCGCCTCGCGCATCACGCCGAGCCACTCCTTCGTCTTCGTCTTGCGCGGTGCGATGATGCTGCGCACGCGGTCGACGAGAATCTCGGCGCCGCCGCCGGGGATCGAGTCGAGGCCGGCGTCGCGCAGCCGGGTCAGCGTCTCCGGCACGGTCAGACCCGAGCGGCGCGCCGCGTGCAGGATCTCCGAGGGAGACAGGGCGTGCAGGTGGATCGGGTAGCGCGCCTTGATCGAGGAGAAGAGGTCCTCGTAGTACTCGACGCCGAGATCGGGGTGGTGCCCGCCCTGCATCAGCACCCCCGTGCCGCCGAGGGCGAGCGTCTCCTCGATCTTCTTGAAGATCACCGGCTTGGGCAGGAGGTAGCCCTCGCGCACGTCTCCGGGGCGCCGGTAGAAGGCGCAGAAGTCGCAGTCGGTGGTGCAGATGTTCGTGTAGTTGAGGTTGCGGTCGATGATGAAGGTCACCCGCTCCGGGTCGTGCATCCGGTTGCGAATCTCGTTCGCGGCGCGGCCGATGGCGACGAGATCGCGCGAGCGCAGCAGGGTCACGGCCTCCTCGTCGGAGATGCGCTCGCCCGAGACCGCCTTCTCGAGGATCTCGGCGACGGCGATGCCCGACGCGACCGCGCTCATGCGACCGCGGCCCCCTGCGTCTGCACGAAGCGCAGCTCCGGCACCGTCTCGAGCAGCCCCGCGTCGCGCGCGAGCTCGAGGAACGTGTAGAGGCCGGCGCGCTCGCGCGGCCCGAACCGGTAGCGCAGCTTCTCGAAGTAGCGGGCGAGAAAGCCGGGCGGGTACCCGTAGCGCTCGGACGCCTCGTAGGCGAGCCGCTCCGGCTCCGCTCGCGCCCGCCGGACGGAGTCGACGAGCGCGTCCTCGAGCTCGGCGAGCCCCTCGGCGAGCGGCTCCGGGCACGCCCACACCGCGAACACCATCGGCAGACCCGTCCGCTCGAGCCAGAGGCGGCCGAGGTCGTAGTGCGGCGTCGGATCCTCGAACGCCGAGCGGAGCGCCGCGTCCCCGATCAGGAGCTTCGCCTCGGCCTCGCCGGCGTCGTAGGCCTCGAGCGGCGCGTGCTCGGCCTCGGGCAGCAGCACCTTCGTCAGCGCGACCGAGGTGGCGGACTCGGGCGTGACGGCGACGACGCGCACCTGCTCGAGCGGCTTGCGCGTGATGAGCTGGATCGAGTCGACGGCGCCCTCGGAGGCGACGCAGAGCCGCGGCAGGAGGCGCAGCCGGTCCGCCTCGCGCGCGTAGGCGATCGAGGAGATCGGGGCCGTGTCGAGCTCCCGCGCGGCGAGCATCCGGTTGAGCTCGGTCGGGACGCCCTGCACCTCCTCCACCTCGGCCTCCACGCGGTAGAAGACCGGCGCCATGTTCACGTAGGAGATGCGGCCAAGCCGGATCACGGGCGGCGTCTCCGCGAGACGAGCGTCGATGCGCCGAGCCTCACCATCGACGCAGCTCGTTGTAGAGGGTGTCGCGCTGCACCGGAATCCGGCCCGCCTCCCGGATCGTCCGCACGAGCTCCGGGATCTTCTGCTCGGTGCCGCTCGTGGCGCCGGCCGCCTGGAAGATCTCCTCGCGCACGACGGTGCCCTGGACGTCGTCGGCGCCGAAGTGGAGCGCGATCTGCGCCATCGGCAGGCCCATCATGATCCAGTAGGCCTTGATGTGCGGAATGTTGTCGAGCATCAGCCTCGACACCGCGATCATCTTCAGGTCGTCGGCGCCGGTCGTGAACGTGAAGCCGCGCCGCTCGAAGACCGTGTTCTCCGGATGGAACGCGAGCGGGATGAAGGCGAGGAAGCCGCCGCTCGCGTCCTGCTGCTCGCGCAGGCGCAGCAGGTGGTCGATCCGCTCCTCGTAGGTCTCCACGTGGCCGTAGAGCATCGTGCAGTGGGTCGGGATGCCGAGCCGGTGCGCCGTGTCGTGCACGTGGAACCACTCGTCCGGGTGCTCCTTGCCGGGTGCGATCAGGCGGCGGACGCGCTCGGAGAAGATCTCGGCGCCGCCGCCCGGGAGCGAGCCGAGCCCGGCGTCCTTGAGCACGCGCAGCACCTCCTCGTGCGTGCACCCCTCGAGCTTCGACATGTGGTGGATCTCGGAGGCCGTGTAGAACTTGAGGTGGACGTCTGGCAGCGCCGAGCGCAGCTTGCGCAGCACCTCGGCGTAGAACTCGAGGTCGACGTGCGGGTTCTCGCCGTTGACGCAGTGGATCTCGGTGAACCGCGACCGCTCGTACTGCGCCACCGCTTCCTCGACGAGCTCGTCCGCGCTGAGCGTGTACGCGCCCTCCTGCTTGCGCGTCCGCGCGAACGCGCAGAACTTGCACTTCACGCGGCAGACGTTCGTCTGGTTGAGGTAGAGGTTCTGGACGAAGTAGACCTCGTCGCCGCCGCCGCGCACCCGCCGCGCCAGGTCGGCGAGCTCGCCGAGCGCGAGCAGGTCGTCGCACTCGATCAGCGTCAGTCCGTCCTCGAAGTCCAGCCGCTCGCCTGCCTCCACCTTCTCCCGGATGGGTGCGAGCGTGTCGATCGCGTCGAGGACTGCCACGGGGAACGGCCTACCTTTCGCGGTTGACGACGGCGTGCGTCAGCGCCTCGAGCTCGTCGCGGTGCAGCTCGCCGTTGAGGCACGCCCTGGCCCGACTAGCGTAGTCGAGGGCGACCTCGAGGGAGCGCTCGAGCGCACCGGTGGCGGCGACCCGGACGAGCGCGCCGCCGGTGGAGAGGGCGAGCGGGTCGCCGGCGAGGGCAGCGCGGACGACGGCGTCCTCCTGCGCGGCGAGCAGGAGGGGCAGCGTCGGCGTCCCGTCGCGAAGGTCGGTCCCCGCGATCTTCCCCGTCTCGATCGTGGCGCCCGAGCAGTCGAGGATGTCGTCGACGATCTGGAACGCCACCCCGAGCGCGAGGCCGTACTCGCCCGATCCGCCGCCGAGCCTGCACGCGGCCTCGAACAGCTTCCCCGTCTTGAGCGCGCATCGCTCGAGGTACGCCTCCACCGTCGTCGAGGGATCGTGCGCCTGGGTGCGCTGGAGCGCCTCGCCGCGCGCGAGGCAGAGGGTCGCGTCGGCGAGGATCGCGACCGCCTCCGGATCGCCGGCGGCGGCGAGCTCGGCGAAGGCGCGCGCGAACAGGTAGTCGCCGGTGGCGCGGGCGGCGTCGGAGCCGTAGACCGACCACGCGGCCGCCTTGCCGCGGCGGAAGTGCGCGCGATCGATCAGGTCGTCGTGCACGAGCGTCGCCATGTGCACGAGCTCGACCGCGACGCCCGCGGCGAGCGACGGCTCGCGGTCGCGGGGGGTCGAGAGGAAGACGAGGGCAGGGCGGAGCCGCTTGCCCCCCGCGGCGAGCGCCTCGTTGCCCACCGCAGCGACGAGGCCCGGGTGACTCGCCACCGTCCGGGCGAGCCGCTCCTCGAGCGCGTCGAGATACGCCTCGAGCCCGGGAACGGCCCGGATGCCCGCCAGCGTGCCCGTCGCGCTCACTCCCTCGCCTCCCCTACGTGCAGCGCCACGATACCCCCTGCATACAGGCGGAACCGCACGTTGCCGAACCCGGCACGCTCGAGCGCCTCCGCGAGCGCTTCCGGCTCGGGGAACCGGCGCACGCTCGCCGGCAGGTACGTGTACGCGGCGCCGCCCGGGAGCGCCCGTCCGAGGAGGGGGATCGCGCGGTCGAACCAGAGGCGGTAGAAGGGCGCGAGCCAGCCGCGCGGGGTCGTGATCTCGAGCACGGCCAGCCGTCCGCCTGGGCGGAGGACGCGGCGCAGCTCTCGCAGGGCGGCGTCGAGCTCCTCGACGTTGCGCACGCCGAAGCCGACGGTGGCGACGTCGAAGCTGGCTTCGGGGAACGGCAGCGCGAGCAGATCCCCGCGCACCCACTCGATCGCGGGCGCCTTGCGGCGCGCGCGCTCCAGCATCGCCTCGGAGAAGTCGAGCCCCACCACCTCGCGCGCGCCGGCGCGGCGCGCCGCCACCGCGAGGTCGCCGGTGCCGCAGCAGGCGTCGAGGACGCGGTCGCCGGGACGCACCGCCTCCCTCACCGCGGCCGCCCGCCAGCG